>DYNR01000356.1 GCA_020720945.1 Chthoniobacter flavus
AGCGGTTTCTCCCTTCTGCTTATTGGATCAACTTGCTTTGCCAAGGTGGAAATTACTGGCTCCATTTCCCCCGTTTCCTAAAGCATTTGTTCTCTGCGATCCTCTGCGCTCATCTGCGGTTCCTTTTTTTGTGCAATACCCGCAAACCACAAAAACCAGCCCTAATTCTCCCAACGCCAATACCGCAAAACAGGTTTTGGTTTTCCGTTCGTATCCGTCGTCACCGCAATTTGCGCCTCCGCCGCCGCCTGTGACAACACCCGCCCGCTTTTATCCAGCGACTGCCCGATCACATACACCCGAAACGCCCTCGATTGCACGGTCGTATGTTCAACCACTTTTCCAAATCCCTGCTCCTCCGCAATCGGATTCCCCTTGAACTCCGCATAGACCGCCCCCTGCAAAACCTCCCGCAAACTGCTACCCACAATCCCATTCGTCGCCAAACTTCCCGAAGAAAAATACGGGCGATTTTTCACGATGTTGCTCGCAAATTCTTTGGCGTTCGTCGCCGAAATTTTTTCCCCCGCTTCGACCGGATTGCCTTCGCCATCGAGCACCTGGACTTGCACCCCTTCAAACAGCGATGCCAATATTTCTTCGGATGCCGTATTCACATTGATCTTGCTATTCGTTCCTTTTGCAAACGGGTAATTGGTCATCTCGCTCCCCGCATCGCGCACCGTAAAAAGATCGAGCAATTGCCACGCCGGAGGATGGTCGCCAGCCCCCTGCGGCCTCCCGACTTCCAGATTCGCCGCATTTGTAGCAAAGGAAAGTGTAATCGGTTGATCGTTCTCTAGGTCATCCGCATTAGTAGCCGAATACCCATCGGGAAGCCTAGGATCCAAAATCAAACCAAGTTCCCCGATGCTAGCCATCCGCGAATCCTTGATTCGTGCGGAAAAAGGCGCAGGAGTAGCAGCAACTGAGAACGCATTGGTCGGCGCATCTTGAAATGATATTGCCTGCCAGTTTTCTCCCATCACCCCGTTTTGCAAATAAAGTAATTTTGGATCCAACAGCGTTTCCACAACTCCATTTGAACCCTCCTTGCTCAATGGGAAAATTATTCTCGTATATTTGGTCGAAGGCTCATTCGTATCCCCAAAATTTGCAGCGGCACATCCGCTGTCATTCATAGAAAATGCGGAAAGCACTGTATTTGCAACATTCGTTCCTCCCTCTGCTGCTTCCAACATCACCCCAATCTCTGCTGAGACAAAATTGGTATTCTGCTGCTGCCAACTCTCCGTTCGCACGGGAAAGACAACCATTTGAACCTTATTGGGCAAAAGCGTAAAATTGGTTGTAAGCGCATTGGTGATGATGGCTTGCGGCGGAACAAAATCGAGGTTGGTCGCCCCGATCTTCACTTGAATTTTTTCGAGCTTTTCTACGAGAGAAATTTTTGTGACATCGACCGTCTCTTTCTCGTAAGGATTCCAAAACCAAGCGAATATCGACCGAATCAACGAAAGGTTGGTCGTCCCGACTGGAACGGGCGGAGGCAACGGCGAACGGAGTAAAAAATCTTCTTGCACCCCCACGCAAACTGGCAACCTTTCACTGCCACGATAAACCTTTTTTCCGTCAGGATCCACGCTGATCTCGGAATCTTCATCGATAAAATCAGCGATTTGTGCCCCGAGCATTTCAATGTAATCACCATGGTTAGTATCGTTCACCGCCCCAATTTTCCCAAAATTCGGGAGGAGGTATTTCAAGTAAGACGCAATCCGTTCTGCAGGCGTATCCGCCGTTTTTAACCCCACCCGCCACGCCGCGATTTCTGCCGCACTGGAATCCCCTGGATTATTAGAAAGAAAATCATCCGCAAGCTTGCCCGCCCTCTGCACAAAACTCTGCCAAAATACTCCGCCATCTACGGTATTCGTAGCCAACTCGTTAATCGGCATCTTTGGCATCCCTGCTTCGATATATCCTTGCGGCACCACCTCCGGATACGGCGTGTCGTCTCTCCCTAGCAAGTGCTTCTTGGCATCGTAGGGGTTGGTGCTTGATGAAGTGCTGTTTCCCGACGAACTCGCCGCAACCCCATTCGCCACCGTATGCAAACCCTGCACATTCGTCACCACCCTCCGAACCGCTTCCATTTCTTTCTCGCTAAACACGCTTTCCAGAGCAATTTCCCCCGCTCCACCATACCAGTTGGTCGCATCCGTTCTCCGAGAAACAAATTCTGGGTCCGTATCTCCGTGATAGGATGGATTCCACCTCCCTCCCTCATCCACCACGATAAACGCATACCTCGCATTCGTTTCTACGACGCCAGAGG
>DYNR01000089.1 GCA_020720945.1 Chthoniobacter flavus
CCTTTCGCTCCAATGCCTTACAGATCTTCTTTGCATTTATCTCACGGATTCAGGTTCTGTCTAAATTGCGGGTTTAGTAGAAGCAACGGTGCCCTTGTTTTTCTTCGGGCAGGGTGGCTGCAAAACATTCGCCGTAGCAGAAAACAAGGGATTCGGTTGGGGAGAGAACCCCTTCCGCTTTGAGGCGAGCTTCCAAATCCTTTGTTGATTTTGCGCCGAATTTTTTTTGCCCTGCCGGGAACTCCGGACGGAGGGGCAATTTGCGGACGGCGAGTTCTTCTTGAAGGAGGGAGCGCAAAACACGACCGCAGGCGTGTCCGACCATAGGGACAACAATTTCCCGTTCTTCGATCGGCAGGAAGTCCATCGTGATATCGGCGTGCCCGAGAGTCATGAACGGGGTGCCCGCGTCTTCGAGGATTTCCCTGCAAAGAGAAAATTCGATGCCGTCCGTTTCGCAAAGAACGGCGAAATCCGAAGGTTTTGGCGAAAACTTGATCAAGCCATCGGCGAGGATAAAATCTGGGCCGTCGTCGTTTGCGGTCGCCTGGGCCGAGTTCATCGAGAAAAACTCTGGGGCGGCGATTCCGCGCAGGGGGATGGCGTTGGTTGCGCCGCGGTTGAGATCGGCCCGGATGTGGTTGCTGCCGATGCAAGTGCCCAAGATGTAGAGCATCCCGTGGTGGGCGACCGTCTCGCGGATTTTTGCGGCGGTTTCCGCGATTTTTGCGATGTTGCTTTCCGAGAGGAAGCGGGAAAGGTGGGCGCGGATTTCCTCGACGATTTCCGAGAGTTTGTCTTCGCTGCAAAGCGAGCGGAGAACGGCGAGCATCATGATCATGTGCAAGTCTTCGATGGCTTCCATACATTCGTTCGGGGCGACCATCGAATTTTCCTCGCCGCAAAGGACGCGCATTTTTCCGCCATCTCTGCCACCGAAACAAAAGATTTGGGCATCTGCGGCTTTTGCGGATTCAAAAGCTTTCAAAATGTTCTCCGAGTTTCCCGAACCGGAAATTCCAACGACGATATCCGACGGACCGACATGGTCTTGGCGGAGACCGTAAGCGAAAATTTCACCGTAGCCTTCCGTCTGGGCAACGGAAAAATAATCATCGGGGTGGCCCGGAGTTTTTGCCGGGATGCCCGCGCGCCTGCACCATGCTGCCATTTGGCGAGCGTTATCGAAAGAGCCACCGTTGCCCATGAAAATCAACCTTCCGCCGTGCGGCAAAGCTGCCATGGCGCGGCGAAAGTTTTGCATCGACGCAATAGGCAGGCGCGAGGAAGAAAGGAAGAGATTATCGCCGCCAGGTTCTGTTCCAAAGTATTTATTGAAGGAGGATTGCATGGTTTTTGGTTGGATGAAATTGGGGTGTATCGGTGTTAAAGGGTGCGTGAAGCGGAGCGCGTCTTCCCGAAGGGCAGACGGCAAAGATTCAGGGGTTTTATCGCATTTTATGTGTCCTGACACAACGCTATTTTTTAATGGGGATTTTTTTGGGAACAAGAAAATCCTTCCGCCGCGGGAAGAAGCAAAGCACCGCAGGGAACCGCGTCCTCGCCGAGTTCTGCGAGTTTGATTTCGGGGCCTGGAAACATAGAAACCATCAGAAAATCAGGGAGATAGAAAGAGACGGCGGCACGGAGGTATTCGCCGATGAGAGAAACGCCACCGCCCATGATAATGATTTCTGGGCTGAACAAGTGGACGGCGTAGGAGTAAGCGAACGCGATATTTTGCGCGGTCTCTTTAAGGATAGCGCGGGCGAGACTACAATTTGCCTCTAGTGCAGGAATCAGCATTTTCGCTTCTCCGGCGTCCATTCCTGCAACCATTTGCGCCAAAGTGCTCGACGGTTCCGTTTTTGCTATTTCGCGGATTTTTTTGTCGATTGCCCACCCCGAGCAAAAGTCCTCGACGATGGAACCTTGCCTGTCCATGCGCAAGTGCCCGATCTCGGCTTCCCCTGGATTTGTCCCGTGATAAATTTTTCCATCGACGACCAGACCACCGCCGACACCGCTTCCCATGGTGACATAAAACGACGGGTTCTTTTTTCGTCCCGCGCCCAAAAGAGCCTCGCCGAGAGAGGCCACATTGGCGTCGTTGTCAATGAAAGCAGGGAGGCCCGTTTCCTCTTCCAGCCAAGCGCGGAGAGGGAAGCCGTCCCATCCGTCGATGTGGAAAGATTTTGTGGCGATCCCCGAAGCGCGGTTGAAGGGGCCACCGAAGCCGACCCCGATGGCACAAGGGGAGGCGATCTGTTGGAATTCTTTGATTGCCAACAAGATGTTTGCACGGATTCCCGCCGCGCCGAGTTTTTTATCTACGGCAAAACGGCGGCGATCCAAGATGGTTCCGGCGGGTGTTCCCAGAAGGATTTGGAGTTTTGTCCCGCCGATTTCCACGGCGATCAAAAGGTCGGAGTTCAATGGTTTTTCGGATTGCATGGATTGGGGTGACAATGCCCGTGGTGATGGTCGTGGTCGTGGTGGTGAGAGGTTTGGGGAGCGCCGGCATCCTTTTCAAACCCCGGCAACGGAGAGCGGTATTTGCAGGCGAGGCAAGGCATATCGATTCCGTCTTGGGTGCTTGATTCGATGCGGGAAAGCAGGAGGTGGGTGAAGTCGTGGAGCGTGCCGATGGGGGCCGAGCAAACGATGCGGCGGCCTGGGTGGAGGGCTTCCACGCGGGAGCGTTCGTCCATCGCCAGCTCGTTCAGGACACCGGCAAAAAGGATGAACGGGAAGAGCACGATGGGACTATCTGTGCGGTTTGCTGTTTTTTCTAAAGCGGCGGGAAGGCGGGGAGAAGTGGTGCTAAAAAAACAGACCGAGGATTCGGAAAAGCCGAGACATTCTTCCAAAAGACGCGCCAATTTTGCGACATTCGAGTTTGCGTCGGGGTCGCTTGTGCCTCGTCCCACCACGAGCAAAGAGGCGGAAGAGAGGTCCATTCCTTCGGATGCGCGGAGGATTTGGGCGGAGCAAAGAGAAACGAGTTCCGAAGAGATTTGGACGGGTGAACCGTAGCGGATTTTTGTGGTGGGGTAGTCTTCGGCGATTGCGCGAAGCATGGTCGGGAGGTCGTTTTTTGCGTGTCCTGCGGCCAAGAGGAGGGCGGGTTGGCAAAGGATGTGGGAGTGACCATCGGCGACGGCGTGGGCTATGGCCGAAGCGATGTCGGGTTCCGCCAGCTCCATGAAGCAGGGGTAAAATTTTAGGGAAGGGGAGTGGGCTTGGAGAGATGCCGCCAATTCCAAAAATTGGGAGACACCTTGGGGATGCGAGGAACCGTGTCCGATGAGGACGACGGCGGTTGGGTGGTTGTTCACGGCAAAAGGAATAAGGAGTTGTGGGTTGGTGGATTCGGTTCTGCGTGGTGGGGGCGGTTATGCCGGGGGAGTGGAAAAAATCGCATGGGTTTTTGCGAGGAGGTCTTTGAGTTCCAAGACTCTGATCGGTTTGGTGAGGAAAATGTCCATTCCGGCGGCCAGGCACGCTTCTTGGTCTTCCTTGAACGCGTTGGCGGTCAAAGCTGCAATGTGGGGGCGGTGCTCCCCGTGGGTTTCCAGTTTGCGGATTTGCCGGCAAGCCTCCAACCCGTCCATGACAGGCATTTGCATATCCAACAAGATGAGTTGATAGGGGGAGTTTTGGAACATCTCGACGGCTTCTTCGCCGTTGTTTGCGACATCGACCGTGTAGCCCAATGCTTTGAACATGGCGGCAATAATGGTTTGGTTGATCATGTTGTCCTCGGCGATCAAGATTTTCAAATCCTTGGGTTGCTCGTCGGCGGAGGGCAGGACAGGAGATTCCTCATTGGATTGCGGGAGGGAGGAATGAGAAGAAGTCGGCATAGAGGCGCAGGGAGAATAAGGGATCGTGAAAGAAAAGCAACTTCCGATGCCGGGGGTGCTTTCGGCAGAAATCGTTCCACCCATGATTTCGACCAAGCGTTTGCTGATGGCAAGACCGATTCCGGAACCGCCGAAGCGGCGGGTGATCGAAGAATCGGCTTGGCGGAAAGGCTGGAAAAGGTTTGCCAGTGCGTCTGCGGAAATCCCGATGCCCGAATCCCGGATCGAAAAGCGGATGGCGGAAGAGGAAAGCGGGAGAGAAGACGGGTCAACGGAAAGGGAAACTTCGCCTTCGGAAGTGAACTTGATGGCGTTGGAGAGAAGGTTGAGGAGGATTTGTCTGATGCGGGTTCGGTCGCCGCGGAAGCAATCGGAGACAGACGGGGCGCGGTGGCAAAGGAGGCGGAGCGATTTTTTTGTCGCCGAAGGACGGAGGATGTCCAAAGGTTCGGCGATTAGGTTGTCCAGGTTTATATCCATCTGTTCGAGTTCGATGCCTCCCGCTTCGATTTTCGAGTAATCGAGGATATCGTTGATGAGATCGAGGAGCGTTTCGCCCGATTTGACGATGATGCGGGCGTAGCCTTTTTCTTGTTCGGGCAGAGGGGAGAGAGACAAGAGCGAAGACATCCCGATGATGGCATTGAGCGGGGTGCGGATTTCGTGGCTCATGGTGGCAAGGAAAGTGCTTTTTGCACGGTTCGCATTATCGGCGGCTTCCTTGGCCGACTGGAGGCCGGCTTCCCATTTTTTTCGTTCTTCGATGTCTTGGATGATCGACCAAACCCGGTTGTCGCTTTCCGAAATGCGGATGAGCATCCCGTTGAGCAAAACGGGGATGCGAGAGCCGTTTGCGTGAATAAACTCTTTTTCGTAAGGGCCGTATTTCCCGAGACCCAAAAGAGAATCCAAGACGGCTTCCTCCTCTTCGATAAACGATTCCGGCGTGAGATCCCAGAAATCCAAGTTTTGGAGTTCCGTTGCCGCGTAGCCCGTCAAGTGGACGAGCGCATGGTTGGCTTCCAAAATTTTGCCGGTGGCGAGGTCGGTGATCGCCATACCGACGGGAGAAAGCTCGAACATCCCGCGGAATTTCGACTCGCTTTGGACGAGGGCGGAAAGCGACTGTTGCTGGTCGAGGCGGGAGCCGATCAGGGCGGCGGCGGATTTGAGCAGAGAAACTTCTTCCGGGTTCCAAGAGCGGCGGCGGCGGCATTCGTCGAAGCCCAAAAAGCCCCAGAGTTTTTCGTTCAGGTGGATCGGGACAATCGCGCAAGAGATGGACTGGATCGAGGCGAGGAACTGCCGTTCTTGTTCGGAAAATTCTTCGGCCAAGCCGATGACGGGATTGTTCGAAGAAAAAGCTAAAAACCACGCGTGGAGACCTGCTTCCGCGAAATCCAAGTGCGACGGCAAAGAAACGGCGGGATGCGAGGAAATGGTCGGGTGAGTCCATTCGGTCACCAGCGAGCAAGATTCCTGCGAGGGCAACATCTGGTAAACATAGATGCGGTCGATGTCCGTCTTCTCGCCCAATGAAGAGATGGCGGTTTTCCAAGAGTCCGGGGAATCCAGCGGATGGTTGAGGACATGGGCAGCCAAGTCGGCGACTGCGCCCAAGAGGATTTGGTTGCTGTGTTGGCGGGTGATGTCGCGGTAGTGCCAGATGTAGCCGTAGAGAGCTTGGGCGTCGCGGATGGGCGCAAAGTTCCGCAAAAAATAGCGGCCGTCTTTTGCCAAGAAGAGTTCCCCTTGGATCGAAGTGGAAGAGGCGAAGGCGCGGTTGATTGACAGAAGAAAGCGTTTGGGGTCATCGAAAAATTCGGCGGCATCGAGGCTGGCGACCGCGCAGTTCGTCCCGATGAGTTCGCCGGCATCGACATTAAAAAACCGTTCGAAGGCGGGGTTGACGAAGACGATTTGGCGGGAAGTATCTTCCACCAAGACTGCGTCGGAGAGGTGTTCGAGCAAGGTAGAAATGCGGGAGCGGGCACCGGCTTCTTCGATTGCCAGGGTGTTGAGTTTCCTGCGGTTTTCCTCCAAAATCTCTTCTCGTGCAAAGGCTTGTGCGATGAGGGAGAGACATTCGCGGAGGTTTTCCTCCATGTCGAAAGGGGAGGAAAAGAAAAGGGCTACGACCCCGTAAGCGCGGCCTTCCACGGCGATTGTTTGACCGAAGTAAGAGCGGAAAGAAGAGGTGGCCGTGATGGGATGCGAGGTGGCGTAAGGGGAATAGGGGAGGTTTTCGACGAGGAGGGAGCGGTCTTTTTTTAGTAAAGTATCATCGTAAAGCGAACCGGGGGAGCGGGGGACGGAAGTGATTTGTTCTAGCGAACGGGAGCGGGCGAGCACGGCGAACGAAGTCGGTTCGGCTTTGTTGTAACTCGATGCGTCGGCCTGGAAGATTTCTCCCGCCAAGGCGGTGAGGGCGGTGATGTTTTTTTTGTAGTCCTCGCCCAAATGCAGCATCGTGTCGTTGATCTGTTTGAGGCGGAGGTGCTGTTTTTCCAAAAGTCGCTGGATGCGTTCGCGTTCGGAAATGTCTTGTTTGACGGAAACGAAGTGGGTGATGTTTTGGTGTTCGTCGCGGACGGGAGTGATGACGGCATCTTCGGGGTAGAGTTCGCCGTTTTTCCTACGGTTGATGAAAGTGCCGCTCCAGACTTTGCCGGCGAGGAGGGTTTCCCAGAGTTTTTGGTAAAACTCTTCGGGGTGGGCATCGGATTTTTGGATCGAAGGCTTTTTGCCAATCGCATCGAGGGGCGAAAAGCCCGAGACGAGGCAGAAAGCGGGATTCACCCATTCGATGACCCCAGCAGTGTTCGTGATGACGATGGTGTTTGCGGCGGCATCCAAGGCGGCACTATGGAGGCGGAGGATTTCTTTTTCCTGGTGGCGGGCGGTAGTATCTTGCAGGGTGCCTGCGACAAAACGGGGGTTCCCATCTTCGTCGTAAGCGAAGACTTTGCCCGAAAGTTGGAAGACTTTTGTTTCTTGGTCCGGTGGCGTGATGCGGAGTTCCGCCGAGAGATCGGAAGATTTTCCGGAAAGGAGGAATCGCCATTGGGTCTCGAAGGTGGCGCGGTCGGAAAGCGAGATACGGGAACAAAAATCGGAAAAAGAAGTTTTGTTTTCGTGGGAAGGGACGGCGGCTTGGGAAAGGAACTCTTCGTCGAAAAAGAAAAGCTGGGTTTTGGGGTCGAACTCCCATGGGGTCATGCACGCGCCTTGGAGGGAAAGGCGGAGGCGTTCTTTGGAGTCTGCGAGATGCCATTCGGCTTCCATGGCCATTCGCTGGAGGAGGAAAGAAGCCAAAACGACGAGCAAGACGGCGAAGAGGACGGCGAGGGCGATCTGGCGGATGCGGAGGATGCTGGAATTCCAGTTCTTTGCGGAATTGTCCAACGCCAACCAAACTGGGCTTTTGTGGATTTTCCATCCGGGGATCGGGGCGATCCCGGTGATCCAAGTCCCCCATTCATCGGTGTAAGGCCCGACGGAGTAAGCGGTTTCGTGCGGGGTCGGGGAGAGGATTTCGGAGCGGATGCCGGAGGGCGCATCGTTCCAAGCGTCCCCGATCACCGATTCATCCTCCGAACCCACGGCGGCGGAATCTGCCAAAAAGCGGATGGTTTTCGAGTCCGGGTCTCTGAAGATGAGGTAGGCGAACTCGTAGTTTCCCGCCGCCGCCAACCCCGTCAGTTTCTGTTTGAGTTCGGAGTATTCCGGAGAATCTTTTTCTTCGTTTTTCCCTTCGATCTGGGAAGGTTTGTCATAGACGAAGTATTGGGTGGAGATTTGGGTTTGGCGGTTTAGCTCCTCCCGGCGACGGGAATCAATTTCGTGGGAAAGGTAGTCGAGGAGAGGCCAAGAAAAAAAGAGGATCGAAAAGAACAGGACAAGGATCCCGATGCTGACGGGTCGCGCGAAGCCTTTTTTTCCCTGGAGCACCCACTTCGGAAAAATGGTTTGGAGGGAAGAGCGATACCAGAGCCAAGTTGCAGTCAGCCAACAAGATGCGCCGAGCAGATTGAGGACGGGTTGGGTCGTGTCGTTTTTTTTGACAACCGTCAAGTCCAGGTAGAGCGCGAGGGTTTGGGCCGGGGAGAGGATGACACCAGTGGTGGCAGCGGCCAGTGCCATCAGGTGGAGGGCGACGCGGAAAGCCCCCCGTTTTTTTCTCGCGGCGAGCAGGAAAAACGCCGAAGCGCAAAAGTTGACCAGAGGCCAGAAGAACCAGACCATGCCCGTCAGCGAAGCGAAAAACCAAGTGGACAAACCGGCGAGTGCGACAACGGCGGCAGCGGGGAAGGCGATCTGCGGGCGGACGACGGCGAAGACCGAGAGGATGAGGAAGGATGCGCCCGCGACGAGGAAGAGCAGGAAGGGGGCTTGGAGGGCGAGGGTTTCCGGGGTATCCACCCAGAGCATCGGCCAAAGGCGGGTGAAAGAAAAGGAAAGCAAGGCACCGCTCAAGGAAAGCAAGAAAAAGCGGTTTGCGGCGATTTGCAGGGAAGACCTCCATGCGGTGACGGCGGCCATGCCGAGCAGAAGAGCGGTGCTGAACTCCAAGTAATCCATTGTTCGATCAGGGAAAAAGTTTTAGGAGCCGTTCACAAATAGCATAAACAAAATCTGATCGTCCTTTTGCAGCCATCCTGCTTTGCGCCTCAGTTACAGACCACAGCGGGTATGCGCCTTCGTTGCGCCTTGGCTGACTACAAAATGACTTCGCATCTTTGATCATGATATTTGTGAACAACTCCTTTAGGTATTCAAGGGTTCGATGCTGGGGCGGCATCTGGGATGTT
>DYNR01000090.1 GCA_020720945.1 Chthoniobacter flavus
CGTTCGGGCGGGTGGAGGGTTGCCGCCCACGGAAGGGCGCGTAAAATTTTTCGGAGGGTTGACAGGGGTAATGGGGGGCTTGCTCGGAAACGCAAAGGAGAAACGGACGCGCATCTGCGGCAGCCTCACGGAGGCGGCGGACGGCGAGAGAAAAGGTCGCGTCCGTGCGATGGGTTCCCGGAAATTCTATCGGCGCCCCGCCCTCGTCGAAAAAACGGACATTCTCGCGGAACTCGTTGTAACACTGGAACCCGGCGAACCGCTCGAACCCCGCCCGCTCGGCGAGAGGGACGGGGACATTGCCCGCCCCGCCGATATGCCATTTTCCGACATACGATGTCTGGTATCCCGCTGAACGAAAGGAGGATGCCATCGTTGGCACGCCCTGCGGGATCGATGAGTCGTTCGGCAGCGCATCCAGTTTTCCGGCGTTTCTCCCCGTCCACATCGTGATGCGGGCGGGAGTGCAAACCGGTGCGCTAGTGTATGCGTTTTCAAAAACCGTCCCTCTTTTTGCCAGCGCGTCGAGGTGCGGGGTGGACGCATCTTTGCAACCGAGACACCCGAGACCGAAGCCGTGGAGCTGGTCGGCAAAAATATAAAGGAGATTTTTTTTCATGTTGTTCTAAACCTGTGAACTAGACCTGAAACCGATCTGGTTGAAACGCCCTACCAAACCCCCAAATCCGGGGTGAACTTTGCCGACCAACGATTCCATTCGCCTTTCAATTCGGAAACAATTTGCGGGTGTTCGGCGGCGCGGTCCACCGATTCTCCGGGGTCTTTCTCCACATCGAAAAGCTCGGTCGTCCCTGTCGTTTCGCGGTAGATCAGCTTCCATTGCTTTTTGACGACGGCGCGCTGGATTTTCTCGGATTTTTTGTAGCGGAAGCAACGGGCATCTGGGTTGGTCGCGCCGTCCGTGGTGAAGAGCTTTTGCAAGTCCTTGCCCTCGAAAGAGGTGCGGGTCTTCGCGCCGGCGAGCGCCAAGGAAGTCGGAAGCAAGTCGGGGGCGGAAAAAACTTCGTCGCTCCGCAGTCCAGGAGGAATCACGCCTGGAAGTCGCGCCATCAGAGGGGAGCGGATGCCGCCTTCGTCGAGCGAGTTTTTGTGTCCTTTGAAAGGCGCGTTGCTGCCGTTTTTTTCGGGAGCACCGTTGTCGGTCGTAAAAACCACGAGAGTATCATCGGCGAGTCCGAGGCGGTCGATAGCATCCAACACTCGCCCGATGTTGGTGTCCAAGGAATCCATCACCGCCGCGTAAAGCGCTTCTTCGGAGTTGTCCGGATACTTCTCGCGCAATGCTTGCGGGGCGGCGAGGTAGTAATGCGGGGCGTTATAAGCCAGCAGGAGAAAAAACGGGCGGGGGTCTTTTTCCTCGAGAAACGAAATGGCTTTGTCCGTGTAAAGGTCGGTCGTGTAGCCTTCGACATCCTCTTTTTTCCCGTTCTGATAAAAATCCAGAACCTCTTTTCCCCCAACCTTTTTCGTATGTTTGAAGTAGTCGGTTTCACCCCAGAGAAAACCGTAAAAGTCCTCGAACCCCTGGTTGTTTGGGTGGGACTGCGGCTGGTCGCCGAGATGCCATTTTCCGATCAGGGCGGTGCGGTATCCGTCCGCCTTGAACTCTTTGGCGGCACAGATCGAATCTTCCGGGAGCCCCAACTCGTAACCCGGCAAAAGCACGCCTTCCATCCCAGAGTAAATCTGCGGGGAGTGCCCGGTCAAAAACGCCGTGCGCGTGGCGGTGCAAACCGGATACACATAGGAGCGGTGCAGGGTCACCCCCTCTTTGCCGATGCGGTCGATATTGGGCGTGGCATATCCTTTGGCTCCCGTCGAAGTCAAATCGCCAAACCCCATGTCGTCCACCACGATCCAAAGGACATTCTTTTTTCCCGTCCCCGGATTTTTTCCAGCGACGGAAAAGGTTGCCAGCAGGGAACCCGCGCCTAGCGCGGCGGAAATCTGGAGGAATTGTCGGCGCGTCATAGGATAAAAAGGATAAAAAAGCGAGGACCGCTGACAAGATAAGTGCCATCCGGTTGTTTCGCTATTTCAGCGCAAACCGACGGAGCAACCGAAAGACCACAAACGCATGCTAGGAGGTGAGGTTTCATTCCTCTCAACTGTAAAAGAACCCAAAATGAAAACGATGAAAAAAAAATATCGTTTTGCGTCTTTCAACTATTGTTTTGCGACAGCACTCCCCTGTCTTCTGGCTCGGCAAGGAGTGACAAAAACTTTTGAATGGAATGGCTGGATTTTCTGGCGGAGTTCTTTTATGATGCGGGGGAATGAAATACATTTTTGTAACAGGTGGCGTAATTAGTTCTCTCGGAAAGGGATTGGCGGCTGCGTCGCTAGGGACGCTGCTCGAACACCGCGGGGTCCGCGTGGCGTTGCAGAAGCTGGATCCGTATTTGAATGTGGACCCAGGGACGATGAACCCTTTCCAACACGGCGAGGTGTATGTGCTTTCCGACGGGGCGGAAACCGATTTGGATTTGGGGCATTACGAGCGGTTCACCAATTGCGTGTTGACCCGCCAAAACAACATGACCAGCGGCCAAATTTACGAAACGGTGCTGATGAAGGAACGGCGCGGGGACTACCTCGGGAAAACCGTGCAGGTGATCCCCCATATCACGGACGAAATCAAACACCGCATCCGCTCGCTGGCGGCCGCCGCGCAAGTGGATGTGCTCATCAGCGAAATCGGCGGGACGACCGGGGACATCGAAGGCTTGCCGTTTTTGGAAGCAATCCGCCAATTCCAGCTCGAAGTCGGCCCGCGCAACTGCCTGATCATGCATGTGACCCTGGTCCCTTTCATCAAAGCCGCGGGCGAATTAAAAACCAAACCGACCCAGCAAAGCGTGGCAAAACTACGCGAAATCGGGCTCCAACCCCATGTGCTCATCTGCAGGACGGAAATCCCCCTCGACGAAGAAGTCCGCCAAAAACTTTCCCTGTATTGCAATGTTCCCGTGCGCGCCGTAATCGAAGCCGGCGATGTCGAACACACGATCTACGAAGCTCCGATCAACTTGCGGGACGAAGGTTTGGACGACTATGTCTGCGAGATGCTGGACTTGAAAACCCCGGAACCAGATTTGTCCGAATGGCGGAAATTCGTGCAAAGGGTAATCAGCCCGAAGAAGCGGGTGCGGGTGGCCGTCGTCGGCAAATACATCGAACTGCAAGATGCCTACAAAAGCATTTACGAGTCCTTGACCCACGCCGGCGCGAGCTTGGATTGCGGGATCGACCTTGTTCTCGCCGACGCGGAAGACTTGGAAAAAGAGGGAGCGGACAAATACCTGCGGGGGGTCGCCGGAGTGCTCGTCCCCGGCGGGTTCGGAGACCGCGGTGTCGAAGGAAAAATCGAGGCCGCCCGCTACGCCCGCACTTCCCGCACCCCGTATTTGGGGCTATGCTTGGGAATGCAAATCGCAACCATCGAGTTCGCCAGAAATGTGTGCGGATTGGCGGGCGCAAACAGCACGGAGTTCGACCCAACAACCCCGCACCCCGTCATCCACATCTTGGAAGAACAGGTCGGAGTCACCGAAAAAGGGGCTTCCATGAGGCTCGGCGCATGGCCCACCGTTTTAGGAAAAAATACGATGGCGCACCAGGTTTACGGGCAAACCGAAATCGTCGAACGCCACCGCCACCGCTACGAGTTCAACATGAACTACCGCGAACAAATGGAAAAGAAAGGCTTCGTTTTATCCGGGCTATCCCCAGATGGAAAACTCGTCGAAATGATTGAGCTGCAAAGCCATCCGTGGTATTTGGCTTGCCAGTTCCACCCCGAGTTCCTGTCAAAACCGAGGTCTCCGCACCCCCTTTTCCGCGGCTTTTTGGCAGCCGCTCTCAGCCACCAAGACTGATCGGAAAACAAAGAATGCGGCGGGGCGAGGCAAATTTTTTTGGGATGAAGCGACAAGCGAAACGATGATCGAAGTAGAACAACTCACCAAGCGGTATGCGGGGTTGACGGCCGTCAAAGAAATCAGCTTTCATGTCGGCAAGGGAGAAGTTGTCGGTTTTTTGGGACCCAACGGCGCGGGCAAAAGCACGACGATGCGGATGTTGACAGGCTATTTGCCGCCGACTTCTGGAAGCGCAAAAGTCGCGGGCTTCGACATTGTCACCGAGTCTTTGCAAGTGCGGGAACGCATCGGCTATATGCCAGAAAATGTCCCGTTGTATCCGGAAATGCGAGTGAGCGAATACCTCCGTTACCGCGCCGCTCTCAAGGGGGTCAAGGGAAGGAAAATACGCGACCGGATGACCGATGTGATCGACCTCTGCAACCTCGGCGATGTTTTTTACAAACTCATCGGCAACCTGTCGAAAGGATACCGCCAGCGGGTCGGCCTGGCCGACGCGATGATCCACGAGCCCGAACTGCTGATTTTAGACGAGCCAACCATCGGCCTAGACCCCAACCAGATCCGGCAAGTCCGCGAGCTAATTTTGAACCTGGCGCGGCACCACACCATCTTGCTTTCCACCCATATCCTGCCCGAGGTCGAAATGACTTGCGGCAGGGTTTTGATTTTGAACCGAGGGAAAATCGCGGCGGTGGACACCCCGCAAAACCTGCGGAAAAAATTGCACCAATCGGGGACGGTCGTGCTGGAAGCAAAAACGGAATCGTTGCGGGAAGCGGAGAAATTTTTTGGGCGGTGCGAAGGTGTCTCTGGCGTGATCGCCGAGGATGTCGGCGAGGGGTGGGGCAAGTTTGAAATCAGCGTCGATGAAGGGTTTGAAGGGGATATGCGACAACAGGTGTCTGCCCTTTGCACGGAACGCGGATGGGCGATGCGGGAACTGACGCGCCGTTCCGTTTCCCTAGAAGATATTTTCACGCAAATCACCCGATCCGAGGAGGCCTTGCATGTCTAAATTACTCATCCAATTCCGCCGCGAACTGGCGGCATACTTCCGCTCGCCTTTGGCGTATGTCGTTTTGTTTTGCTACCTTTTGCTCACGGGCTTCAATTTCCACTTCGGCGTTTCCGCCCTCAACATGACGGTGAGTCGGGTGACGGTCGTCGAGGCGTTCTTCAACACGACGCTGTTTTGGTTCCCCTTCGTCCTGGTGTTTCCCTTGATCACGATGCGGCTTTTTTCCGAGGAATACAAAATGGGGACGATGGAAACGCTGATGACGGCTCCGGTGCGGGACGGGCAAGTGGTGCTTGCAAAATACGGGGCTGCGCTCTTTTTCTACATCGTGCTGTGGTGCCCGAGCTTGCTGTATTTCGTTGTCTTCCAATGGCAAACGCAAATCGGGGCGGCGGGTGCCTTCGGCGCATATTTCGGGGCGTATTCCCTGCTTTTGCTGATGGGGATGTTTTACCTGTCCGTAGGCTGTTTGGCATCGGCCGCCAGCCGCAACCAAATCGTGGCAGCCATGCTGTCTTTCGCCGCCATCAGCCTGATGTTTTTCTTGAGCATCGCGACCTTTTTGCTGCCGAGCGTCGGACCGGAGATGCGCGAAGTCGTCCGCTATTTTTCGGCCATCGACCACATGCGAGAGTTTTCTCGCGGGATTTTTGATAGCCGGGCGATCGTGTGGTATTTGAGCATGACGGGGTTCGTCCTTTATTTGACTTTGCAAGTTTTTCAATCGAGGAAATGGAGGGGGGCATGAGCGGAGGCGAAGAAAAAATGCGGGAGGCGAAGAAGGGTTACGGGCTGCGTGTCGGCGTGCAGGTTTTCGTGGTGGCAATGCTGGTCGGCGCAGTCAATTACCTGAGTTTTGAAAATTACGAACGGTGGGATTTTTCGCGCTCGCAAGAGTTCCGCCTAGCCATGCAGACAAGACAGATTTTGCGCTCGTTGAACAAGGAGGCAAAAATCACCGTTTATTTTTCGCCGACACAGCTTTCCTACCAGTCGCTCATTGCGAGGGACATGGGAAACCTGCTGGAAGAAATCGTGTTTTCCGGCAAACCGAAAGTGAAAGTGGAGTATGTTGACCCGACGCGCAATTTCCAAAGAGCGCAGGAGCTACAGTCGAAATTCGGTTTTGGCCCCGGGGAAAACCTGCTGATTTTCGAGTATGATGGCAGACACAAGCTGCTGCCAGTCGGGGAGTTAGCGGAGTTTGATTTCCGTCCGGTAGCATCGGGAGACCCGCCTGCCGTGCTGGCGTTTCGCGGGGAACAAGCCATCGCTTCCGCGCTGCTCGGCGTGCTGGAACCAGAAAAAAGGACGGTTTATTTTTTGCAGGGTCACGGGGAACCTGTGCTGGAAAGGGGAACCCCCATCTCGCTACTGCTGGATTACTGCGGGCGCCAAAATGTTCGAGTCGCACCGCTGGATCTTACCCAGACCCCGGCGGTCCCAGGGGATGCCGCTGCGGTTTTCATCGTCGGCGCAAGATACGATCTCTCTGCAACCGAACAACTTGCCTTGCTAAATTACTGGCAAAAAGACGGGCGTCTGATGGTGCTGCTAGATCCCGATGCAGCACGGGAAACCCCGCACTTGCTGGGCTTGGCCGCCGTCGGGGGCATCCAAGTCCAAGACACCCGCGTCTTGCGGACGATCCCCCTGAAAATAGCGACGGGTATCGTGCGCGAGGTCGCCGCCAATTTCATCGGGCAAACAGATATTATCGCGAGGTTGCAAGGAGTCAGAGCGCATCTTCCCGACCCCGTCCAGTCGCTGGCTCCGATGCCGTCCTTGCCGGAAGGCGTAGTCGTCAAACCTTTGGTGGTGGCGGAAGAGGAATATTGGGGAGAAACCGAGTATGTCACCGACGAAAACCGCGGGGTGGCTTACGATGATGGAATCGATATCGGCTTTCCCGTTTGCTTGGCGTTTTCCTCGGCAAAAGGCGGGATACGCGATGACCGCGTGGAAATCCAAACTTCCAAAATGATCGTCGTCGGAAATACGAAGTTCGTGTATGACGAATTCATCGGCGGCACAAAAGGCAATGTGGCAAATCTAGATTTTCTGATGAGCGGGTTAAACTGGATGCTCGACCGCAACAAACTCACGGGCTTGGTCCCGAAAATCCCAAGCGAGTTCAAACTGTCTCTGACAAATGAACAACTCGGCGAAATTGCTTTTTACACGATGGTGGCAATCCCTGGCACCGTGGCGTTGTTTGGAGTTTTTGTTTGGTGGAGGCGCAGGGCGTGAAGATCCGAAATACGATTCTTTTGGCATTTTTGACGGTGGGGCTTCTTGCCGTGATTTTCTTCCGGGAAAACCTCCCGTTTTTTTCTCGCCAAAAACTCCAGCCGGGAAGTTGCGTTTTGCAATTTTCTTTGGACGATGTCCGGGCGTTTGAAATCCGGCGGGGAACCGATTTTTTTCGTTTCGAAAAAACGGGGAGCGGATGGCTGATGGGACCCTCGCCGAAAGACCGGGCTTCGGGAGATGAAATCGAAAAAATTTTGCGCGCCGCCCAATCCTTGAAAATCATCGACTGCATCCCCGGCGAGGAGTTTGAGGGAAAAATGAAAAGCAAAAACTTCGGGCTGGCTTCCGCAAAAACTTCGCTGCAGGTGGAAACCAAAAAGGGACAACAGAAAATTTTTTTCGGAAGGGAAGGCTCGGGCGAAGACCGGATGTTTGTGCGAACCGACAAAGGCAAAGATACTTACTTAGTTTCCGATGCCCTCTACCGTTTGCTCTTGCGGGACACCGATACCTTCCGTGATGCCCGCCTAGTCGCTCTCGGAGAAAACCAGATCGAACGCCTGCTTCTCCTCCGCCCCGACGGAGAAATCGAGTTCGTCCGCAAAGGGACGGAATGGGAAATCCACAGGCCGATGCAAACGGAAGCAGATACGGAGAAAGTGAAAAAGCTTTTGGAACTGGCGTTAGGCGCAAAAGTCCTGCGCTTTGTTTCGGGGGGAGACGACCCTGGGGCAGGTGCGCGCATCGGAGAAATCCAAATTTGGGAAGAAGGGGAAAACTCCCCCGTCTCCCTAAAAGTTTCTGCCACCGAACTACCTGAGCGATATGCGGTTAGCCACTCTTCCCGAAAAGTTGGCACCGTGGTGCCTGCGGCGAATTTTGCTCTCCTCGCCATGCCGCTAAACGAATTACGCTCTCGAAACCTCATCGGATTAAACCCCGATACCGTAGATCGTTTCCGCGTGAAAACAGGAAGCGGCGAATGGAATTTTTCTAGGAAAGACCGCGGATGGGAGGTCGCGTTTGCCGGGAAAAAATCGCAGGCGGCAGAAGAAGAAATCGCCGCACTTTTTTCGAAAATCAACGGACTACAAGTGCGGGAATTTTTAATCGGAAGCTCTACCGGAACCAAACCGGATGCCTCGCCGACTGCGGAGTTGCGGTTTTCTTCGTGGCTGTCGGAAAACACCCCCGAAGCAACTGCGGGAGAACACCCTGTAGCAACCCTGGAATTTTTTTCTTCGGAAACAGGCGAATTGGTTCGCGTGAACGAAACGCCTGGGTTCCGAGTGCTACCTCCTGGGGTCGTCGAGGAATTGCAAGCTTGGCTCGACGCCCTTTCGATTCCCTCCACCTCGCCCGATCTGCCAAAACCTGAATCCGTGAAATAAATGCAAAGAAGATCTGCAAGGCATTGGAGCGAAAGGGCTTGGAAAAAACCAAGGAATACCCTTGGGTCTTTTGCGTGTTTTTCCCAAGCCTTT
>DYNR01000357.1 GCA_020720945.1 Chthoniobacter flavus
GGGAAGGGGAAGAGAAAAAGAGAAAAGTGGTAAGAGAAAAAGCGAGGATTAGGTGCTGCGCACAGGATTTTGACTCCGAGGGTTTTGCTACTCAAGAAGAAAGGAACTGGAATAACTTCGCCCTTCGTTTTTAAAATTATGCGAGAATTTTGGTGACAAGGAGAGGCTTGCTTTTTTCGGGAATTGATTTTGAATGGGGCGGTCTCCGAAATAGAGAGGCAAGCAACCCTCAACACAGAAAAATTTATTCCATTATGAGTCTTGATATCCCAGCATTAGAATTAGCCAGCCGCGACGCGCGTGGTCTGGCGATCGACGCCATTTCCGCCTGCAAATCCGGTCATTTGGGCCTGCCTCTCGGCACGGCAGAAATCGGTGCAGTCCTTTACGGGCACGCCTTGCAAATCGACCCCGCAAAACCCCGTTGGATCAACCGCGACCGCTTCATTTTGTCGGCGGGTCACGGGAGTATGTTTTTGTATAGCTGGTTGCACCTGAGCGGGTTCAACCTTTCATTGGAAGAGGTGAAACGCTTTCGCCAGATGGGGAGTTTGACTCCTGGGCACCCGGAGTTTCACGAAACGGACGGGGTGGAAGCGACCACGGGGCCCCTCGGTCAAGGCGTCGCCAACGCGGTCGGTTACGCCGTGTCCGCGAAGATGGCGATGAAAAAATTCAACACGCCCAAGCACGAGATTTTGAATTACCACATCGTCGTTCTAGCGGGCGACGGGTGCTTGCAGGAAGGCGTTGCCGCCGAAGCGTCCGCGCTGGCCGGACACCTCGGGTTGGACAATTTGATTTTGTTTTACGACAGCAACGCAGTCACCCTCGATGCGATGGCTTCCGTGAGCCAGAGCGAGGACACGGGGGCCCGCTACCGCGCTTGCGGATGGGATGTTTACGAGATCGACGGCAACAATTTGGCGGAAGTCCACGCAGTTTATGAAAAAGCGAAAGCGGCGGCAGGGAAGCCGCAGTTAATTATCGCCAAGACGCTGATTGGCAAAGGGATACCCGAAGTTGCAGGGACGAACAAAGCGCACGGGGAGGCGGGGGTGAAGTTCGCCGATGCGGCGCGAAAGGGGCTCGGTTTGCCCGAAGAAAAATTCTATGTTGCGCCGGAAACCAGGGACTTTTTTGCCAAACGCAAAGCGGCGGCAGCAAAGGTTTACGCGGATTGGGAAATCGGCTACGAAGCTTGGCGCAAAGAAAATGCGGAGTTGGCAGAATTGCTCGACCGGGCGCAGGCAGGAGAAACCCCCGATTTGTTGGCGGCGATTCCTGCGTTCGACCCTGCCGCGAGCATCGCGACGCGCAAGGCGGGAAGCGATGTTCTCCAGCCTATCGCGAAGGCCGACCCCCTAGTTATCAGCGGCAGCGCAGACTTGCACGGATCGACTCTCAACTACATCCAAGACGGAGGCAATTTCAGCAAAGAAAACCGCGAGGGACGGAACTTGCATTTTGGTATCCGGGAGCACGCCATGTGCGGGATGCTGAACGGGATCGCTTACGATGGGTTTTTCCGTCCTAGCGGTGCGACCTTTTTGACCTTCAGTGATTACGGACGCCCTTCCATTCGCGTAGCTGCTTTGGCGGGGTTGCCTGTGGTTTACATTTTCACGCACGACAGCGTGGGGGTGGGGGAGGACGGCCCGACGCACCAACCCGTGGAAGTCGTTACGGCATTGAGAGATATTCCGAATTTGGATGTCATTCGCCCCGCGGACCCGGAAGAGACGGCGGGTGCTTTTGCCGCCGCGTTTCGCAGGAACGACGGCCCGACCGCTTTGGTTCTCGGACGGCAGGCGGTTCCGACATTCAATGAAGTGCCCGTTGCTGTCCGCCGGGAAGGGGTGTTGCGCGGTGCTTACATCGCAAAAAAAGAAACTGCAGCGCTGGAAACAATCTTGATTTCTTGCGGGAGCGAGTTGCAGCACGCGATGAAAGCGGCAGAAGAATTGGGGGAGGGGACTCGCGTCGTTTCCGTTCCGTGTTTCGAGCGTTTTGCCCGCCAAGACGCGGCGTATCGCGAAGAGGTTCTCCCGAGCGGATGCCGCAAACGCGTTTCCATTGAAGCGGGGATTTCTTCCCCGTGGTTCGAGTTCGTCGGATTGGATGGAAAGGCGTTGGGAATCAACCGCTTCGGCATCAGCGCGCCCGGCCCGGAGGTCATGGAAAAACTCGGGATGACCGCGCAGGCTGTCGTGGCTGCCGCCCGTTCGCTCGCCTCCTAAAAAAAATCGGAAGCGGGGGGTGCCAAAACGCCCCCC
>DYNR01000091.1 GCA_020720945.1 Chthoniobacter flavus
TTCTGAATGCTGTCCCAAGAATTGCAGATTGTAGAAGGCAGATTGCAGATTGGGGATGAACCACAGAGGCACGGAGGAAAGGAAGAAGGAAGAAGGAGGAAGTGGGGAGAGATTCCGATTTCTGAATGCTGTCCCTAAAAAACGGGGGTCAGTGGTGGTGATGCCCGTCTCCGTCGTGGTCGTGGTCGTGGTCGCAGGGGGGTGAGTCGCCCAAAAAGTAGCGGTTGTCTTTGAATGCGATTTTGCCGCGTTCTGCAAGGAATTGAAGGAGAGCGTCGAGACTCAGGTTTTCGGCACAACAGGTAAAGAAAGAAGTCTCTGAACCGTAGGTGGTTTTGACATAGTTGGCGAGGTCTTCTGCGGTGATTCCTTCGTCCTGGGTGCCGAGGAACTCCATGATTTCGTGTCCGTGAACGGTTGTCATAATTTTATTTTTTTTGGTGTTGGAGCGATGAAAAGGGGTCAGGTGTTTTCGGGTTTTGGGGATCTGCCGAGAAGTTTCCACATTACATCGATGGGTTTTTGATTTTGGTAAAGAACGGAATAAATCCCGTCGATGATGGGGGTATCTACGCCTAAGGAGCGGGCGCGTTGCCATGCGGCGAGGGCGGTTGGGACACCTTCTGCGACGGTGAGGATGGAGGATTGGATGGTTTCTGGGGATTCGCCGCGTCCGAGGCGTTCCCCGAAGCTGCGGTTGCGGCTGTGGCGACTGAAGCAAGTGACCATCAAATCACCGATGCCGCTGAGCCCGTAAAAAGTTTCGCGTTGCCCGCCCATGGCGATGCCGAGGCGCATCATTTCTGCTAGGGAGCGGGTGACTAGAGCGGCTTTGGCGTTGTCGCCCATCTGGAAACCGTCCGAGCATCCTGCCCCGATTGCGAAGATATTTTTAAGGGCGCCGCCTAGCTGGATGCCGCGGAGGTCGTCGCTGGTGTAAGCGCGGAAGGTCGGGAGGGAGAGAAACTCTTGCAGGCGGGAGGAGAGGTGGGGGAGGGCGCAGCCGATGACGGCGGCGGCGGGAATTTTTTTTGCTACTTCGACGGCGTGGTTTGGTCCGGAGAGGACGGCAACCTGTTCTGTGCCAAGGGTTTCCGAGAGGATTTCCGTCATGAGTTTGCCGGAATCGTGCTCGATCCCTTTGGTGCAGTTGACCCAGGCGGTGTCGGGGCGGCAACCGGCGGCGCGGGCTTGTTCGGCTACGGGGCGAAGGAATTTTGACGGGGTGACAAAGAGAACTAAATCTGCATCGATGGTTTCGTCGAGGAGGGAGGTGGCCGTGACATTTTGAGGGATGGGGATGGAAGGCAAAAACTGCGAGTTTACGCGGGTTGTTTGGATTTCCTTAGCGATGTCTGGGCAGTGGCACCAGAGAGAGACAGGGACACCGTTTTCCGAGAGCAGGCAGGCCAGAGAAGTGCCCCATCCGCCAGCACCGACGACTCCGATTTTTTTAAAAGCTTTCACGCGGCTATCAAGAATGCTGAAAGAGGATCGTTCAAGATGTTTTTTCGTTTTTTCCGGTTGGGAAGTTTGGGGGGTTATTTCTTTAGGGGAGAGAGGGGAGTGTCGCTTTCCAGGAAGGAAAGGGTGGTGCGGATGACATCTTCGATCAGGTTGTTGGGGCAGGATGCGCCGGCGGTGATTCCGATGGTGATTTTTTCTTTTTCCGGGAGCCAGCGCGAGGAGACGATTTCTTTTTTTTCGGCGAGATCGAAGTGGCGGATTTCGTTTTTTGAGAGGATGCGGGTGTGGTCTCTGATAAAAAAGGTAGGGGCGGAAGCCGAGGCGATTTCGACTAGGTGGGTCGTGTTTGAGCTGTTGTAGCCGCCGACGATCAAGACGAGGTCGGGTTTTGCGGAAAGCATTTCTCGGAGGGCGTTTTGGCGGTCTTGGGTTGCGCCGCAGATGGTGTCAAAAAAACGGAAATTGGCGGGATCGCCTCCGTCGCGTCGTGCGATTGCGTCGCGCAGGAGGTTTTGGACGGCGGCGGTTTCATCCCGCAGCATGGTGGTTTGGTTGGCGATGCCGATTTTTTTCAGGTGGGAGTCCGGGTGGAAACCTTCGGAGTAAGCGCCGTGGAATTTTTTGAGAAAGGCGGCGGGGTCGCCCCCCGAAACGATGTAGTCGCAGACGGCGGCGGTTTCTTGTAAGTCCTTCACGACCAAGTAGTGAGAAGGGTTTTCGTCCGGGTTTCCCGTGGCGCGGGAGGCGGTTGCCCTAGTTTCCTCGTGGCCGGCTTTTCCGTGGATGACCGAGGTGAAGGAATCGCGGGCGTTTTGGCGGACGCGTTTCCAGACGCTCATGACATCCCCGCAAGTCGTGTTGACGATGGGGCATCCGATTTCTTCCAGCGCGGCGACGACAGAGGCGGTGGCACCGAAGGCGGGAAGGATCACGGCATCGTCGGCAGCGAGCGCCGAGAGGTCGGGTTCCCCGTTTTTTTCCGGGAGGCGGCGGATGCCCAGCGCGTTGATTTGTTTGTTTACATCGGGGTTGTGGATGATTTCGCCGAGGATAAAAATTCGTTTTCCCGCGAAGACCTTGGCGGCGGCGTAAGCGAGGTCGATGGCCCGTTCCACGCCGTAGCAAAACCCGAATTCTTTGGCGAGAAGGATGGTTGTATTTCCGAAAACGGCGCGGCCTCCCGAATTTTTTAAGGAGCTGACCAGTTCGCTTTTGTAGTGGTTATCGACTTCCTTTTGAACGAGTTGCATGATTTCGCCCGTGCGGAGGTTCGGGCGGTTTTCTTTTTTTGCGGGATCGTTCACGGGTTTGGAGAATCAGGAAGTGAGGAAAGAAGAGACCAAGAGGGCGAGGCCGTAGAAGACCCCCGCGCAAGAAAAAGCAAGCAAGCGGGCGCGTTTTTTCGTGATCCACGCGATGGAGTCTCGGGCGAGCCAAGGCAGGCCGACCAGAAACATCCCGGCAAAAATCCATCCGTAGGCGAGGAAAACTAGCCAGAGGCGCGAGGTTTCGGGTTGGAGGAATGCGGCGGAAAGCAAGACATCGGCAGCCAGCAGGAGGAGGATGGATAAAGCGCGGACGGCGAGAAAGTCTTCGACGAAAATCCAGGTGAGGACACCCGAAACGGCGACCCCGAAAACCAGCGAATTGCGCATGGTTGCAAATTCGCCGAGGTCTATCGTTGCGACGAGGAAGGCAGCCCAGACCGTGGCGGCGACGAGCAGGAGTCGGCCCGTCCAGAGAGAGCGAGGGAAGGCGGACAAGAGAGCCGAGATTTTTTGTGGAGCGAAAAGGGCGGGCAGGTGGGAGACGAGCAGAAGCATCCCGGCGGCGAATTCCGCAAAGGCGAGAGAGATAGAGTAAGTCATCGAAGTTCTTCTGGCAGTTGGGGTTGCAGTTCTTTTATTTTTTGGACGGCATCGCGGTGGCAAATCAGGACGGCGTCTCCGGTTTCCACGACGACGAGGTCGCTGACACCGCAGAGGGCGATGGTGCGACCGTTTGCGACGACGATGTTGCCGCGCGAGTCCACGGAGGCGAGGGAGCCGCGGGAGGTGTTGTTGTTCGCGTCTTGTGGGAGGTGGGAAGGCAGAGCAGTCCAAGTGCCGACATCATCCCAGTCGAACGAAGTCTTGATTGCGAGGACAGCTTTGGCTTTTTCCATGATCGCGTAGTCAACGGAATTTTTAGGGAGAGAGGCGAAGGAATTTTCCAAGTAGGCGGGGAGGTCCGAGGGCGGGAAATTTTCGATGAAAGCCGCCAGTTCCGGGGCGGAAGAGCGACATTCTTCGAGGAAAATATCGGTTTGCCAGAGGAACATACCGGCGTTCCAAGCGTAGGTGCCGCTGGCGAGATAGGCTTCCGCGGTTTTTTCGTCCGGCTTTTCCACGAAGCGATCCACGCGAACCGTGGGGGTGTTTTCTGGGGCGGGGGGGAGAGATTCGCCTAGCTTGAGGTATCCGAAGCCCGTGGAAGGGAAAGACGGGGAGATGGCAAAAGTCAGGAGTGCGCGGTTTTGGGATGCGACGAAGGAGGCGTCGCGGAGGTTTTTTTGAAATTCGGCGACTTGGTGGATGGTGGCATCTGCGGGGAAGAGGGCGCAAATGGCGGCGGGGTCCGCTTTGCGGGCGATGCCCGTGGCGAGGGCGGCAGCGGGGGCGGTGTCGCGTTTGGCGGGTTCCGCGACGAATTGGGAGGCGGGGAGCCAGGGGACGGCATCTTTGCAGGCCTCGATTTGTTGCTGGTTCGTCAGCACGAAGATGCGTTCCGGCGGGACGATGCCGCAGAAGCGCAGCAAGGTTTCCTCCAAGAGAGTTTTTTCGTTGAGAAGTTTGAGGAGGTGCTTCGGTTTGCGGGAGCGGCTCATCGGCCAAAAACGCTCGCCGCTTCCGCCCGCCATGACAAAAACGAAAAGGTGGTCCAAGTGGGACTGGGGCGACTGGGGCGAAGAGTCCGGTAGTTGCATAGTTTTTTTCGGGGTTGATTGTTTAGGGTTTTTCGTCCGTTTTGTGGGAGTGGAATTGCAGTTGGTAGAGGTGGCGGTAGATGTCCGAAGACTCCAAGAGGTCCGCGTGGCGACCGACACCTACGATGTTGCCTTGATCCATGACTACGATGCAATCCGATTTCAAAATCGTGGAAAGCCTGTGGGCGATGGCGATCACGGTTTTTCCTGTGGTGAGGCCTTCGAGGGCAGATTGGATCATGCGTTCTGATTCCGAGTCCAAGGCGCTGGTAGCTTCATCCAGCAAGAGGATGGGAGCATTTTTTAAGATCGCTCTAGCGATGGAGAGGCGTTGTTGTTGACCGCCCGAGAGCAGGCAGCCTTTGTCGCCGACGATCGTTTCGTAGCCGTGGGGTTGCGCGAGGATGAAGTCGTGGGCGAAGGCCTGTTTGGCTGCTTGCTCGATTTCCTCCCGTGTCGCATCCAGGCGACCGAAGCGGATATTCTCCGCAATCGTGTCGTGGAAAAGGAAAGACTCTTGGCTAACCACGCCGATATGCTCGCGCAGCGATTGTTGGCGGAAGCGGCGGATGTCCTTGCCGTCGATACGGATACAGCCCTCTTGCGGGTCGTAAAACCGTTGCAGAAGAGAAAGGACCGAAGTTTTGCCAGCACCGCTTGGGCCGACCAGAGCGTATTGGCTGCCGGGTTCAATTTTCAGGTTGAAGTGTTTGACTGCGGGGATGTCTGGTCCGTAGGAAAAGCCCATATCGCGGAACTCGATAGCCCCTTTGCAGGCGGTGATTTCTTTCGCGTCCGGGGCATCTTGGATGGTCGGCATTTGTTCCATCAAGGCGAAGACATTCGTGGAGGCGGCGAGAGCTTTTTGCATCAGCATATGGAGACGGCTCACTTTTTTCGCCGGTTCGTAGAGGAGGAAAATCCCCGCTAAAAGAGCCAAGAGTTGTTCGGGAGGGATGTTGTAGAAATAGACATAGAGGAGAGCCAAGGTCACACCGAACGCCGAAACGGTTTCGATGAGAGGTTGGACAATGTCCATGCTTTTCTTTACCCGCATACTGTTGCGGAACTGCTGTTCGCTCGAACGGGTGAACTGGTCGGCCTGGAACTCCTCGCGTGCGAAGGATTTGATAATGCGGATGCCCAGAAAACTTTCCTGCAAAATGACAGACATCGCGCCCGCTTCTTCCTCCTCCGCTTTCCCTGCCTTGCGGACTTTTTTTCCGAAAACAATGATCGGGACCAGGCAGATGGGGAAAAGGATGAGGGTGACGATGCAGAATTTCCAGTCGATATTGAAGAGGACGACGGCACCGACGACAATGGAAAACGGGTCTTTGAAAATATCCGAAGCCACGCTGATGAAAGCACTTTGGGCGACGCGCACATCATTGGAGACGCGGGAAATGAGTTTTCCGCTTTTCGATTTGTTGAAGAAGTCCATCGACTGGTGGAGGAGGTGGGCGAAGAGGGCGCGGCGGAGGTCGCGGAGCATCCGGAAACTCACCCAAGACATGCAGTAGGAGTTCAGGTAAGAGAACGAACTGCGCACCATCATGACGAGAGGGACGATGATGCAAGCGGCCAAGATACCGGCGGTGCCGGCTTTTGCGGATTCTTGCAAAAACGGGAGATGTTCCGCCAGGCGGCCGATTGCTCCGGGTAGGACAAAGGATCCGCTTCCGCCCCCGAAGACCTGGCGGCCGACGAACAGGATGATCAGGGGGAAGAGACCGCTGATGACAGCGTAGCCGATGCCGCAGGCGATTCCCAAGATAAAGCGGGTTTTGTAGGGCAGCAGGTAGCCGAGCAGGAGTTTGTAAGGTTGCCAGGAGGCACGCAAGAGGGAGAGGAAAGGGAGTTTGGTTTTTTTATCGGACATAAGCACTGAAAATCGATCCAGAAAATCGGCTGAAATACCATTGGCAGAACAGGTTGCCACCGAGGAGCCAGAGGGTGGCGCCGAGGGCCAAGAAAGGGCCGAAAGGCAACAGGTTCCCCGTTTTTCCTCGCGAGAGAAGGATGCCCACCATGCCGACAACGCTACCGATGATCGAGGAAGCAAAGACGGTAAAAAGGACGGCCTGCCAGCCGAGGAATGCACCGATCATCGCCAAAAATTTTACATCGCCGAAGCCCATCGCCTCGCGCGGGATCGTGAGAGAAGTGGCGGTGCCGCGAAACTCTTCCAAATCATCGAGAGCTTTTTCCGAGCCGTCCGGGAGGAAGAGGGTATCGTAGCGGAATTGCAGCGTTCCCGAGACCGGAGGGTGGCCGGGGATTTCCGCGGTTTGGCAGTCCAGCAAAAGGCGGTCTGAAGCGCGGCTGAAGACTTCTTCCCATGGGAGCAATTCTTCGCCGAAGTCCAGTTCCGCCGTTTCTCCGAGGCGGCGCCAGACAAAGTTGCGGGGGGTATCGAAGGTGTGCCGTTTTTTTCCGAAAGCCAGTTTGCCCGCTTCTACGACGACCCAGAGGAGCAGGAAGCCTGAGGCTGCGCCGAGGAGGGAGAGACCCAAGCCGAGGAGATGGTTTCCGGTTCCCATCAAAGAAGGGAAGGCGAGACAAAGCAAGAGGGCGGCGAGAGTTCCGCCCAGGGTGATTTCGTCCGGGATGATCAGGTGGTCGATGTCGATGAACGAAGCGACGAGGAGGAGGGAAAGCAGGAGCCAGTAGAAAGCAACCGCCAGGGAGGGGTGGGCAACCCATGCGGCGGCGAAGAGGGAGGCGGTGAGGGCTTCGACTAGCGGGTAGCGGAAGGAGAAGGGGGCGGAGCAGTTTGCGCAGCGACCCCGCAGCCAGAAGTAGCTGAGGATGGGGATGTTGTGATACCATGCCACCGTCGTTTTGCATTGTGGGCAAAACGAGCGGCGGGGGTTCGACAAAGAAATGCCTGCGGGGATGCGGTAGATGCAGACATTCAAAAAAGAGCCGAGTACCGCACCCAAGAGGAAGGCGAAGCACGGAGGCAGCCACGCCGGCGAGACGGTCATTCGCGGGGTAAACGGGTTTCCAGCTCTTCGCAAAGGACATGGAGGAGGAACCCGTGGACTTCTTGGATGCGAGCTGTGGTGGAGCATTCCGGGACGAGGATTTCGACATCCGCAATGCCCAGAGAAAAGCCGCCGCCTTTTCCGCTTAACAAGATCGTTTTCATTTCGCGTTTGCGTCCCATTTCCATGGCATCGAGGACATTGCGGGATTTGCCGCTGGTGGTTACGCCGATGAGGACATCGCCTTTTTTCCCGAAGGCATCGACTTGGCGGGAGAAAATATCGCGGAAGTCGTAATCGTTTCCGATGGCGGTGAGGAGACCGCCGTCCACGCCGAGGGCGAGGGCGGGGTAGGGTCGGCGGTCTTCTTTGAAGCGGCAGGTGAATTCGGTGGCGAAGTGGGCGGAGTCCGCCGCGCTGCCGCCGTTGCCGCAGATGAGGATTTTTCCGCCGTTTTTCAGGCTTGATTCCAAGAGGTCGGCGGCTTTGCCGAGGTTGGCGGAAAGGGGGGAAATGAGGGCGAGGAGGTCGCGGAGTTCCTTGAGAGAAGAGTCAAAGGTTGTCATAGAGCGGTCGATGTGGGTGAGGTGATTTCGGGTTCCGTTTTTTCGGGTTGAGATTCCGGAGATGGAGACTGGGCGGGGGCGGAGAGTTGGAGTTCCGGGGTTTCTTCCAGGAGTTGGCGGAGGGTTTTCCAACCATCGGGATCCATTTGGATAAAAAGGTGGAGGTAGATGGCCACGCAATCGTGGGGGAATTTGGCGAGGAGGTTTTCGACTCCTTTTTTGACGGTTTCGGGGGCGGGTTCCGAAGGCGTGTCTTCGATGAGTCCGGAGCCATCGTGGGAGATGCCGAGGTCTTCCAAGAATTGCAAGATGGCGGGGGTTTGGGTTTTGAGGACCCAAGTTTGCAGGATTTCGATTGCCAAGTCCTCGTTGCGTTTTTTTGCGAGGTTTTCCGCCATCCAGAGGTGGCGTTCGTGTTTTTGTTTTTTTTCTAGGAAGACGGGTCGGAGTTTTTTGCGGGAGGTCAGGTGGAGCATGGTCGCTTTGTAGGCGGCGCGCTCTTCGTCGTGCAAGTAGGTAAAAATGTCCGAAGCCCGTTGCGGGGCAAGCTTTTCAAAAATTTCCGTTGCTGTCATGTGAGGGGGAGTATGGCAACAATCGGAGGTAGGGGGCAAGGAAAATCCGGGGGG
>DYNR01000358.1 GCA_020720945.1 Chthoniobacter flavus
TATTACTCCGCAAGATGAATGTAGCTGACCTGCGCGAGATTTTGCAGTATGTCCCCCGTTTCCGCGAACGGATTTTTGTCATATCCGTGGACGGCGGAATCGTGGATTCCGACAATTTTTCGAACATCCTCTTGGATTTGGCGGTGCTGCGCTCCCTGAGCATCCGCGTTGTTCTAGTCCACGGCGCAGGCGAACAAATCCGCAATCTTGCCAAACAGCGAAAAATAAAGCTGAGCAACTCGGACGGAACAGGAATCACAGACGAACCGACCCTGCAAGTTTCCATCGATGCCGCCATCCGCTTGACCAACGAAATCATGGAAGGCCTTTCCTCCGTGGACCTCCGCGCCGCCTACTTAAACTCGATCGTCGCCCACCCGGCAGGCATCTTGAGCGGCACCGACCACCTCTACACGGGCAAAGTGGAAAAAGTCGATACCCATGCGATCACCCTCCTCCTCCAAGAAGGAATCATCCCTGTCATTCCTCCCTTAGGCTTTGATGGAGAAGGGCATACATTCCGGGTGAACTCCGACGCTATCGCCGTCGAAGTGGCGGAAGCCCTCCGCGCCGCCAAGGTGATTTACATGGAATCCGCCTCGGATTTCGCCGCCGCCTCCCTCCCCCACCACCTCTCGATCAACGAAACCGAGGAGTTCCTCAAAAAAAACAAGCCGCAAATCCCCCCCGGCCTCTCTTCGAAACTTTCTCACGCCGCCCGCGCCTGCCGCCTCGGCGTGCCCCGCGTCCACCTCTTGGACGGCTCCGTCAACGAGGCTCTCTTGGCCGAAGTCTTCAGCAACGAGGGCATAGGCACCATGGTCTATTCCAACGAATACCAACAAATCCGCCGCATTTTCAAAAAAGATGTCCGCGCCGTCCTATCCCTCATCCGCCAATCCGTCAAAAACGAGGAACTAATCGGGCGAACGCGCAACGAAATCCTCGAACGCATCGAGGATTACTGGGTCATGGAAATCGACCGGAACCCCGTGGCTTGCGTGGCCCTCCACCCCTACCCGGAACAAGAATGCGGGGAACTCGCCTGCCTCCATGTGAGCAAAAATCACGAAAATCAAGGCTACGGACGCAAACTCATCCATTTCGTAGAAAACCAAGCACGCCAACGCGGCATGAAACGGATTTTTGCCCTCTCGACCCAAGCCTATAATTTCATCCAGCAAAAAGGGGGCTACGCCGCAGCAAAACCCGAAGACCTCCCCCCCGCCCGCCAAGATTCCTACAATACTTCCGGCAGAAATTCCCGCATCCTCGTAAAGGAAATCGCCCCTCCTACAACCTAATTTCCCTTCCGCCAAACCAAAAACGGACTCCTTTTTTCCATCCATGATTCCAACCGGAAAACTCTTCGGCATCGGGTTGCTCACGGTCGCGGTCAATTTCGTTCTCATGGCGGTGAAAATCCTAACCGGGGTCTTGGGAAATTCCTACGCCCTGATCGCCGACGGCATCGAGTCCGCAGCAGATATTTTTACCTCGCTCGTCACCTGGTCCGCTTTCCACCTCTCCTTGCGCCCCCCCGACGAAAAACACCCCTTCGGACACGGAAAAATCGAATCGCTCGCAGGGCTTTTTTCGGGACTCGCCCTCACGGGTGCCGCCATCACCATCGCTTTCCAAAGCGTCCGAGAAATTTTGACCCCCCACCACAGCCCGGAATGGTTCACCCTGCCCGTGCTTTTCGCTGTCATCGCCACAAAAGAACTCCTCTCCCGCAAAATCCTCTCGCTGGCAGATTCCGTAGATAGCAGGGCACTGGAGGGAGACGCCTGGCACCACCGCTCCGATGCCCTGACCTCGGGTGCCGCCGCCATCGGCATTTCCATCGCCTTGATCGGAGGGGAAAAATGGGCCGTCGCAGACGACATTGCCGCCCTTGCCGCCTGCGCCGTCATTCTTTTCACCGCTTTTCAAATCATCAAACGCTCCCTGCACGACACCCTGGACGGTAGCGTGGACCCAAAATTCACCCAATCCATCTCCGAACTAGCCTCCCAAGTCGATTCCGTGCGCCGCATCGAAAAATGCCTCCTCCGCAAAAGCGGCATCCATTACTTCGCCGAACTTCATGTGCAAGTCGATGGAACTCTGCCAGTTTCAACAGGACACCGCATCGCCCACGAAGTCAAAAAACGGCTCATCGAAACTTACCCCTCCCTCTACGAAGTGACAATCCATGTAGAACCTTTTGATTACCACCTGAATCCGTGAGATAAATGCAAAGAAGCTCTGTAAGGCATTGGAGCGAAAA
>DYNR01000001.1:0-4167 GCA_020720945.1 Chthoniobacter flavus
CTCCAATGCCTTACAGAGCTTCTTTGCATTTATCTCACGGATTCAGGTAAAAATAAAAAGGCTTTTGTTGGCAAGGTTGCGAAAAAAGAGTAAGGATGAAAAAGCTATTAGCTTTTTGAAGAAAAAAAACTCCCATGATCGAAGGTATAACGCTCCAGTATGTTTGTGAAAAAGCCGCCCAGTTACCCTGTGCGCCCAATTTATTGCCGCAAGTTTTGATTGCGCTTGACGACCCGTTTTGCGATGCGCAGAAGATCGCCGAGATGATCATGCGCGACCAAGGTGCGGCATCCTCGGTTTTGCGCCTTGCAAATTCCGCGATGTTTTCGAGGGCGAAGTGCGAGTCGTTGACAGAAGCGTTTTTGCGGTTGGGGAACGACCAGATTTTCCGTTTGATTTCGGGTGGCGTGGTGGGGCGGAGTTTGTCGAATCCCGTCGAAGGCTACGGGTGGGAAAACGGGGATTTGTGCGCCCATTCTTTCACGGTGGCGATTTGCGCGGACATCATCGCAAAGCTCAGGAATTTTCCCAAACCCGAGATCGCTTACACGGCGGGAATTTTGCACGACATCGGAAAACTTGGGATGGCGCATTCTTGCGGGGAGCATTTCGATTTGATCCGAAATAGGCAGGAAGAAAGTGTGCCCATGAGCTGGCGGATGCTGGAGCGCGAGATTTTTGATTTTGACCACACGGAAGTCGGATCGTGTTTGTTGCGCAAGTGGAAATTTCCGCCTTCGCTGGCAGCGGTCGTCTCGTATTATCCGAAGCCAAAGAATGCGCCCGAAGCACACCGGGAACTGGTTTTGATGATTCATGCGGCGAAGAATTTGGCCATCAATTTGGGGTATGGAGTCGGGGAAGACGGGTTCCGCAACGAACTGGACGAAGAGATGTTATTGCAGGCTGGATATACGCCCGAAGTGATGGAAGCCATGATTCCGAAGATCGTTCACGAAATGGAAAAAATTACTGGCCCGGACGGGAAAATCACGATTGCGGGGGCGTGAGAAAAAATGGAAAAGAACGCGCCTTTTTGTGTTTCTTTTCCCCGTTGGAAGCGGGAGGAGTGTTTCTTCCCTGCGTTGTGCCAACAGCGAAAATCCCAGCGTTTTCCGATTCGTTTTGAAAGAGAATTAGAATAACGGACGATGAATACGCCACTGATAAGAGTTGGGCCATCTGGGTTAATCGTCAATGCTGGCGAGGGCGACCTTTCGCGAGATGCCGAGGCGACTGCGCTGATTTTTTTCGACCAAGCACCGCAGCATCCCACGAGCTTCCGCGAGTTGCTGGCGTTTTTAGACAGCAAGGGAATTCCAGGGCGAAGGATTTTGACTTTGTTCGACCGGGAGCAAGCGGAAGAAACGATACGGAGTTTGGCAAACAAGCCGATTTTCGCGTTTTTTTATTTTGCCAAATCACCGTTGACGCCTGCGTTGATTCCTCTGGTTCAGACCTTGTGGGAGAGCCATCCTTACACGCCATTTTTCTTTGGGTTTTCCAATTTGCACACGCAAGAACTCGCGTGGTTGGGGCAGTCGAAAGGTTTCAAGTATCTCAAGCTTTTGACGGTTCCGTTGACGCACGAGGCGGTGATGGAAGCGCAGGTTCATTTGCAGTCTATGGGCGATGTCGCGGGGGGGGCATTACCGGTTTTGCAACCTCCGCCGACAAGGGAAGAGGTGGAATGGCTGAAGGTTTTTCAGGAGCGGAGCCAAGCGTATCGGGAGGAAACGAAAAGTGCGGAGGGGGTATCGCCGTTCGAGAGGTTTCGCTGGGAGTTGTCGGTGCCGGATTTGATCCTGAGTGCGGGGCACGGTTTGGTTTTTCTCGGTGCGGACCGGCAAATCAAAGAGATGAACGAGCCGATGGCAAAGATTTTGAGTTGTTCGGCGGGCAGTTGTCGGGACGCGAAAATCAGCACATTTTTTCATCCGCCGGCATTTAGCGAGCGTTTTTTTCAGCAACTTTTGGCAGAGCGTTCGATTTGCGAGTTTGAGGTGCAACTCAAGAACGAAAAGCCCGACATCAAGCATTTGTTGCTCGATGCGAAGGTGGTGGAAAACCACGGGAAGCCGGTCGGTTTTTTGCTGTTGTTCCGCAACCGGACCACGCAGTTCAAAGTGCAAGAAACGCTGCACGAGCAGACCGAGATACTGCGGCATGCGAGCGATGCGATTTATGTTTTGGATTTGGAGAACCGGATCACTTTTTGGAACCCGGCAGCAGAAACCATTTACGGTTTTTCCTCCGAGCAGGTGCTGGGGCACGACATCCCGATTGGGTTGCGGATGGACTCCGAGAAATTTTTTGCCACGCAGAAGCAGTGTTTGGAAGTTGGGGAGTGGTCTGGGGAGATGCGGCAAGTGGCAGCGACAAAAGAAAAGCTGGTGGTGAGCAGCCGGTGGAGTTTGGTGCGGAACCGTTTCGGGCATCCCAAGGCGCTGGTGGTAATCAACACCGACATCACGGGCAAACGGGCCGAGCAAGAGGCGGATTTTCGCGGCCAAAGGCTCGAAAGCATCGGGGCGATGGCGGGAGGAATCGCTCACGATCTCAACAACATCCTGCACCCCATATCGCTGTCCCTGCAAATTTTGCAGGACAAAGAGACCGATGAAGAAAGCCGCAGGATTTTGGAAACCGTGACGGCGAGCATGGAGCGCGCTTCGCAAATGGTGCGGCAAATTTTATCCTTTGCGAGAGGGAGCGACGCGGAGTGGAGCAAAATCTATGTCGAAGATTTTTTGGGGGATGTCGAGCATTTCGTGCGGATCGCCTTCCCGAAGAACATCCAGTTCGAGTGCGATGGCCCGAGCGTTTCTAAACCGATGCTGGGGAACCAGACGCACCTTTACCAAGCACTTTTGAACATTTGTATCAATGCCAGGGATGCGATGCCCGAGGGGGGGAACCTGGCGATTGTCGTCAGCAATGTGAAGCACGCAGAGTTGCCAAAAGAGTCCGCACATTCGTCCTCGCCGCCGCCCGAAGAGTATGTCCACATCCGTGTGACGGATTCGGGATGCGGGATTCTGCCCGAAGTGCAGTCCAGGATTTTGGAGCCGTATTTTAGCACCAAGCCGAAGGAAAAAGGGACGGGTTTGGGATTGGCTACGACAAGTGAAATCATCAGGAAACACGGTGGGGTGCTCTGTTATGAATCGATCGTCGGCGAAGGGACTTCGTTCCATTTTTATCTTCCGTGCTTGCGCGAAGAAGCGCCTCTTCAGCCCGCGGTGATAGAAAAAAACCTAGAGAAAAAACTTTCGCAATCTCTGCGGTTTGTCGTTCCGCGGAAAGATGTTACAGCGCACGCTCCGGCTGCTGTCGCCAGTGTGGTTCCCGAGGTTTCCAAAAAGGTGGCACCGCAAAAAATAGCGACCGTTTTGTTAGCGGACGACGAACCGGCGGTGCTCACGGTGTTAAAGATCGCGTTAGAAAAATCTGGGTATCGGGTGATTGAAGCGCGCAACGGAGGCGAGGCGGTAGAAAAATTCCAGCAGTTCCGGGAGGAGATCCACCTGATGATTACGGACATTGCCATGCCTGGGATGAGCGGGATCGAGCTGATTCAAAAAGTGCGAGAAATGGGAGGGACTTTGCCGATCATCGCAACGACGGGGATGAACACCCCCGCGCAAATGGAGAGCATAAAGGCCGTGGGCGCGAATAAAATTTTGACGAAGCCCTGCGGTTCCCGAGTGTTGTTGGATGCGATTCGTTCGCTGGTTGAGCCGGTATGAAAATGTCGAGTTTGGATTTGTTGTCCGAGTTGGAGCGCCGGTTAAAAGACAGGTTTTCGGCGATGCCCATGCCGTTCAAACCAAGCTTTTCACGATTTTTGAATTTCCGGGAAAAAACTTTTTCCTTAAAAATCGAGAAGGCGGCAAGTTTCGGGGATTCGGAGCCGATCGGGGAGCTGTTTTCCAGAATGGTCGAAGAGCCGCAAGATTTTTATTTTCGCGGGATTTACAACACGGTGAACGATTCGAAGCCTTACCCGTTCACGCTTCGTCCGAGCAAGAATTTTGAGACGGATTTCGGACAACTGGTAGAGACCGTGTTGTTGAGTTTGATTTCGAGCGCGGATTTTTCGATGCCTGTTGCGCCATCGGTTCCGGCATCGCAAAATGTGAACCCCGATGATATTTTGGCGCAAGT
>DYNR01000001.1:4267-30852 GCA_020720945.1 Chthoniobacter flavus
CGCCATCGGTTCCGGCATCGCAAAATGTGAACCCCGATGATATTTTGGCGCAAGTCGCGGCGGAGGCTGCCGGTGGCGGCGGCGGCGGTGGCGGTGGCGGTGGCGGTGGCGGTGGCGGCGGCGGCGGCGGCGGCGGCGGCGGCGGTGCTGGCGGCGGCGGGGGAGATAAGGTTGATGAAGACTTTGATTTTCAATCGTTTATCGCAAATGCAGCGATGTTTGATGCCCCTAAAACCGATGCGAAGCCTGCGGACTCAGACGCTTCGACGACATAGGCTCACTGGATGCTCGCAATGCAGGAAAGAGCAAGGCCAGAAAATTCAGCAAACGCCGCAAACAGTCACAATTACCACCCTGACCCCTATTCCTATGGACCAATCCCAGCTCAACTGGCTCACCAATTTCATCTGGAACATCGCCGACGACTGCCTGCGCGATGTCTTTGTCCGGGGCAAATACCGCGATGTGATCCTGCCGATGACCGTCCTTCGCCGCCTCGATGCCGTGCTGGAGCCGACCAAGGCCGCCGTGCTCGAAATGAAGTCCGCGCTCGACAAGGAAAAAATCACGAATCAAGACGATGCCCTCCGCGCCGCCTCCGGTCAGGCTTTTTACAATACCTCCCCCTTCCTCCTGCGCGATCTGAAATCCCGCAAAACCCAGCAAACGCTCAAAGACGACTTCATCGCCTACCTCGACGGCTTCTCGCCAAATGTGCAGGACATCATCAAAAACTTCGAATTCCGCAACCAGATCGGCAAGCTCGTGGAGTCCGACGGCCTCGGCCAACTCATCGAAAAGTTCCTCAGCAAGGACATCAACCTCAGCCCGCATCCCGTGGGCGAGTTGCCCGGTCTGGACAACCACAGCATGGGCACCGTCTTCGAGGACCTCGTTCGCATGTTCAATGAGGACAACAACGAGGAAGCCGGGCAGCACTGGACACCACGCGATGCCGTGAAGCTCATGGCGAGCCTCATGTTCCTCCCCGTGGCAGACAAGATCGAATCCGGCACCTACCTGCTTTACGACTGCGCCTGCGGCACCGGCGGAATGTTGACCGTTGCCGACGAAACACTCCAGCAAATCGCCACTGCGCACGGGAAGCAGGTGTCCACTTACCTTTACGGGCAGGAAATCAATGCCGAGACCTACGCCATCTGCAAAGCCGACCTCCTCCTGAAAGGCGATGGCGAAGCGGCGGACAACATCATCGGAGGCCCCGCCTTCTCCACGCTGTCAAACGATGCCTTCCGCTCCCGCAGCTTCGACTTCATGCTCGCCAATCCGCCCTACGGCAAAAGCTGGAAGAGCGACCTGGAACGACTCAGCGGCGACGGCGGCAAAAAGGGCGTCAAAGACCCGCGCTTCGTCATCGAACACGCTGGCGACCCCGAGTTTTCCCTCATCACCCGCAGCAGTGATGGGCAGATGCTTTTCCTCGCCAACATGCTCAGCAAGATGAAGCATGACACGCCACTCGGCAGCCGCATCGCGGAGATTCACAACGGCTCCTCCCTCTTCACCGGCGACGCCGGGCAGGGCGAGAGCAACATCCGCCGCTGGGTCATCGAAAACGACTGGCTGGAAGCCATCGTCGCCCTGCCCCTGAATATGTTCTACAACACCGGCATCGCCACCTACATCTGGGTGCTCACAAACCGGAAAGCGGAACACCGCAAAGGCAAAGTCCAGCTCATCGACGCCACCAACTGGTTCCGCCCCCTGCGCAAAAACATGGGCAAAAAAAACTGCGAACTCGCCCCCGAAGACATCCAGCGCATCTGCGATACCTTCCTCGCCTTCGAGGAAACGCCACAGTCGAAAATCTTCCCCAATGCCGCCTTCGGTTATTGGAAAGTAAAAGTCGAACGCCCGCTCCGCCTCCACAGCCAGCTCACCCGCCCGCACATCGAAACCCTGCGCTTCACCTCGGGCGATGAAGACATCCGCGCCGCCCTCTATGCCGAGCTAGGCGAGGCCGTTTTTGAGAAATGGGCCGCCACGCTCCCCGCTTTGGAAAAACTCTTGTCCGATTGGTCGGATCCGTCCGAACCGACTGATCCCTCCGAAGACGAAGAGGTAGCACCCAAGAAAACCCTCTCCGACAAAAAGAAAAAGAAGCTCCTCAGCGAAGCCACTTGGCGGCGCGATGCCATGCTGCTCGATACCGCCCACCAACTCCGCAAAGCTCTCGGCGAAGACCTCTTCACCGACCACAATGTCTTTCTGGAAAAAGTCGAAGCCACGCTGAAAAAGCTCAACCTCAAACCCAGCGCCTCCGACCTCAAAACCATCATCGCCGCCGTCAGTTGGCGCGTCGAGGACGCCCCGCCCGTCATCAAAAAAATCCACAAGCCGGGCAAAACCAAAGCCGACCCACTACACGGCCTCTACGAAATGAATCCTTGCAATAAAAGCGCTTCACGGGTAGCGGGCATGGACACAGATCCCAATCCCATCTGCGAAAATCTGCGAAATCTGCGGATAAAAAATCCGGGGGCCGTAGTCGAGTTTGAACCCGACCCCGAACTCCGCGACTACGAGCAAATCCCCCTGCTGGAGGAGGGCGGCATCGAAGCCTTCCTCCGCCGCGAAGTCCTGCCCTACACGCCCGATGCCTGGATCGTCGAGTCCGACACCAAGATCGGCTACGAAGTCAGCTTCACCCGCCACTTCTACCAACCGCGCCAGCTCCGCACCCTCGCCCAGATCAGCGCCGACATCCTCGCCTTGGAGCAGGAGACCGAAGGCCTGCTCCACGAAATCACGAAAGGAGCCAGCGCGTGAAAAAGAAGAAGCCCAAAATAGTGTCACCAGCGGTGACACAAATAGTCTCACCATTGGCGAGACAATTGCCAAAGGCAGCAATGGCTCCTGCCTTCACCGAAGTGCTCCAGCTGATTCAAGCCGCCAAACAAAGGGCGTATCAGGCCGTCAACACCGAGCTTGTTACGCTTTATTGGCAGGTCGGCGAATACATCAGTCGCAAGCTGGAATCCTCCGAGTGGGGTGATAAAGTGGTGAACGATCTTGCCAGATACCTCGCGCGAACTCAGCCTGGGCTGATAGGTTTCACCCGCCGAAACCTGTTCCGAATGCGCCAGTTTTATGATGCCTACCGCAACACTGAAATTGTGTCAGCAGTGCTGACACAATTGCCGTGGACCCATCACCTCATGATCATTGGAAGTTGCAAGCGCCCGGAGGAACGCGAGTTCTACATCCGCATGGCAACCAGTGAAGGGTGGCGCAGCAGAGAACTCCAGAGACAAATCCGATGCTGCCTGTTCGAGCGTGCCGTCATGAATCCGCCAAAAGTCGCAGCAGCACTGCGACAATTGCAGCCAGAGGTCACCAACATCTTCAAAGACATTTACACCCTCGAATTCCTCGGCCTCCCCGCCGACCACTCGGAGGCCGATCTGCACGGCGCACTGCTGCGCAATCTGGGCCGCTTCATCACCGAACTGGGGCGGGACTTCTGCTTTGTCGGCTCCCAATACCCGGTGCAGGTCGGCGGGCAAGACTTCGCTCTCGACCTGTTGTTTTTTCACCGCACCATGAACTGCCTCGTCGCCATCGAACTGAAGATTCGCGAGTTCCGCCCGGAGGATCTCGGCAAGCTCAACTTCTACCTCGAAGCCCTCGACCGCGACTACCGCAAGCCCCACGAAAACCCCTCCGTCGGCCTCCTCCTCTGCGCCACCAAAGATACCGAAGTCGTCGAGTATTGCCTCAGCCGCAGCCTCTCCCTGGCCATGATCGCCGAGTATGAAACCCTGCTGCCGGACAAGGAACTACTGAAGGCCAAGCTGCACGAGTTCTACCAACTCTGCGCCCCACCGGAGGATGATATGGCAGAGCCAAAGCCATCAAAGCCCGCTCGAAGGAGGGAAAAGCCATGATCCACCGAATTGTTGACTCAGTGCGTCTAAATTCGATTTGGAACGCAGTGCGTGCCAAATTGAATCGGCGATGGCCCTCAGAAGCCTCGCACGACATCATGAAAGGAGCCACGGCATGATCGAGGGACTTAAACCCTATGCGGAATACAAGGAGTCGGGCTCGAAGTGGCTAGGTGCTGTTCCAGCGAAATGGGAAGTGCGGAATCTCCGCACGCTGATCTCAAAGCGAGCCGAGCGAGACCGTCCCGACCTTCCGCTGCTTTCGGTGGCACGGGAGAAAGGCGTCTTCGTTCGCTCAATGACCGATGCGGACGAGAACCACAATGTTATCCCCGAGGACTTGACCAACTACAAGGTCGCCCGCGCTGGCAATCTCGTGATCAACAAGATGAAGGCGTGGCAGGGATCAATGGGCATTGCGCCTTGCGATGGTATTGTCAGCCCAGCGTATTTCGTCTTCGACTTCCGCATCGGCAATCACGGGTTCGGCCAGCGTCTCCTTCGCAGCAAACCGTATGTAGCACATTTTGCGCAGGCATCGGACGGTGTGCGAGTCGGTCAGTGGGATTTGTCCATTCCCGGAATGCGGCAGATTCCCGTGCTCGTGCCCAGCGACGACGAACAAGCGGCGATCGTGCGGTTTCTGGATCATGCGAACCGGAAGATTGACGGATTCATCCGTGCCAAGCGGAAGCTGATTGGTTTGCTGAACGAGCAGAAGCAGGCCATCATCCACCGTGCCGTCACCCGTGGAGTGGATCATCCACAGATTTCGCAGATTTCCGCAGATGAAAACCAAAAAAATCTGCGCCCATCTGCGCAATCTGCGGATAACAACCTCAAACCTTCCGGCATCCCTTGGCTCGGCGACATCCCGAAGCATTGGGAGACTATTACAGTGGGAGCGGCAACCTCCATGATTCAGACGGGGCCATTCGGAAGTCAGATTCACTCGAATGAGTATATCCGTGGAGGCACGCCGATCATCAATCCGTCGCATATGAAGGATGGCTCTATCGTAGCCGACATGGATGTCGCTGTTGGCGAAAGCAAGCTGCGAGAGCTTGCTCGGCATCGGATGTTGGTTGGCGATATTGTCGTGGCGAGACGGGGAGAACTTGGTCGATGCGCTTTAGTTACCCAAAATGAAGAGGGATGGCTATGCGGCACAGGCAGTTTGCTTGTTCGGATTAAGCGCGATGTCTTTAATCCCGGTTATTTCCAGGAGGTGTTCTCTTCGTCAGGCGTGTGTGATTTACTTAGTTTGGCATCAGTTGGCTCGACGATGGACAATCTCAATGCGGGCATGGTCGGTCGGTTAAGGTTTCCACTTCCGAGTGTTGAGGAGCAGACAGAGATACTAAAGTTTATTGGTGTTGAGAGGTCGAAAAACACCGCCGCCATCGCCCGCACGGAGCGAGAAATCGCGCTGATGCAGGAATACCGGACGCGCCTGACGGCGGATGTAGTGACGGGCAAGCTGGATGTGCGCGAAGCCGCCGCCCAGCTCCCCGCCCTCGCCCCCGATTCCACCCCCGAACCCGCCAGCGAGGATTTGCCGGAAGAAACTGAACCCGAGGAGGATATGGAATGATGCTCGAACTCCTCATAGCCACCCGGTTTGAAAAGGTGATGGGCTCTGGTCGCACCCAGCCTTGCCTGCTGGTGTGTGAAAACGAGGCAGGCGAAGAGGTCGAGGTGGTGGCCAAACTGCGCGGCCATCCGCAGATCATGCCGGGCGGCTTGCTGGCTGAGGCCGTGTCGTCTTTGCTCGCGCTTGATCTCGATCTGCCCGTGCAGACACCGTATCGAGTTGAGATTGAGAAGGCGTTTGCCGATGCGTTGCCGGACGCCGCCTTGCGGACAGTCATCCAGAAAAGCGAGGGGCTGAACTTTGGCTCTGCAAAGTGGGCACCCGGCTACACGATCTGGCCGAGGGACAAAACGCCGTCGCGGGATATGAAGCAGAGCCTAACGGAGATTTTCGCCTTTGACGGGTTGATTCAAAATCCCGACCGTCGTCAAGCCAATCCGAACTGTGCTTTTCTTGGCACCGACCTCCGGATTTTCGACCACGAGTCCGCTTTTTCGCACTTTATGTCCATCCTGCCGGTTGCTCCTTGGGATACAGGCGGGCTGGCTTTTCTAAAGGACCACATTTTTTTTCAATCACTTCGCGGCGGGAATCTTGCGCTGGATCGATTTCAGGGAGCACTGGAAGCCGTGGACGAATCCCGGCTGGACGCGTATATTGAAGCTGTTCCGAAGGAATGGAATGGTCAAACAACCACGGGGCCAAAGATCAAAACGCATCTGATGGAGTGCATCGCCAATTTTCAACACATTCGATTACAAATGGAGACACTGTTATGAAAAAACATCCCTACACCTACACCATCCTCCGCTATGTGCATGACACGAGCACGGGGGAATTTGCCAATGTGGGCATCGTTCTCTCTTCCCCGGAGGCTCACTACGCGACCGCCATTCTGTGCCCGAAATACACACGCCTCTCGAAGATGTTTCCGGGCTTCGATGGAGAGCATTTCCGCACGGTAATTCGTCACCTCCAATTGCGCCTCGATGAGATTGCCTGTTGCGTGCAACAGGAGCTGGAGCTGGGACAGAAGCCCGTGAATGCCCAAGAGATGGCATTCGCGGTGATTGCTCCCGACGATAGTTCTTTCCAGTGGTCGCCGATGGGAAGCGGAATAGCTACCGATCTAGCCGCCACGGCGGAGTCCATCTACGAGCGCATGGTCGAACGGTATGACGATCCAAAGAAGAATTTCAGTCGCTCCGACGAGGCCGTGTGGAAGACCTTCAAGAAGGGCTTTGAGGAGAAGCAGATTCTCTCGCGTTTCGGGACGAAGATTATTGCGGTGAAAGACGACGAGGTTGAGTTCAGCCACGCATGGCAGAACCAGCAATGGCACTGCATGGAAACCTTGTCCTTCGATCTGATGCAGCCGCAGAGCATCAAAGATAAGGCTCACTCGTGGCTTGGCCGGATGACCAGCGTGAAGGATTCGCCGGACAAGTTCCGGGTCTATTTCCTCGTGGGAGAGCCGCAACTTGAAGGGAGCAAACGCGCCTTCGAGCAAGCCCTCAATGTGCTTCACAAAACACCCGTCGAACATGAGATCGTTCGCGAGAATGAAGCAGAGCACTTCGCGGAAGAGGTGGCAAAAAAAATTGCGGCGCATGACAAACAACTCGGAAAATAAACTAAACTAATAAAAAATATGCCATCCGACACCAGCGAAAAAGGACTCGAAACCCTGATCATGCGCCACCTGACCGGGACGGATGGCTTGGTTTCTGACCCAGCGGGAGTCGTCGCCGAGGATGCGCCCGCCAAGGCTGGAAGTCGTTGGTTCGCGGGAAGCCCCCAAAGTTATGACCGCGAGTTTGCGGTGGATACGGCGCAACTCTTCGCCTTTCTCATGACGACCCAACCGGAGGAATGGGCGAAGTTGGGCATCGCAAATTACAAAGACGAGCACGGTATGGCGCGGCAGAAGTTCCTCGCCCGATTGCAGGGGGAAATCACGCGGCGGGGAACGATTGATGTGTTGCGCAAAGGCATCAAACACGGGCCGTTGAGCTTCGACCTTTTCTATGGCACGCCGTCGCCGGAGAATGCGAAGGCGGTGGAGCGACACGCGAAAAACCGTTTCAGCATCACGCGGCAACTCCATTTCAGTCGGGAAAACAAACGCTCGCTGGACTTGTGCGCCTTCATCAACGGACTGCCGCTCATCACCTTTGAACTAAAGAACAGCTTGACCAAGCAGACGGTCGAGGATGCCATCGAGCAATACAAACGGGACCGCGATCCCCGCGAGACGCTGTTCGCATTTGGCCGCTGTGTCGTTCACTTCGCAGTGGACGACCACGAAGTGGCAATGTGCACCGCCCTCAAAGGCAAGGGCGGCACGGCGAAGGACTCATGGTTTCTCCCGTTTAACCAAGGCTGGAACGACGGGGCGGGCAATCCTCAGCAACGAGACCGACCCAAATAAACTCCACACGCTCAAGGGCGATCTGGACAAGGTGCAGGTTTATTCTCCCGAGCAAATCGACGCGCTGGTTGAGCTGTATCTTGGAGGAGCCGACCGCGATAAACTCGACCCGATCCTCGACGCCTGCGTGGCTGTTTACATTAACGACCTCGACGAAGACGGGCAGGTGGATTTCAAAGGGAAAGCGAAGGCATTTACCCGCACCTATGACTTCCTCGCCACGATCCTGCCTTATGGCATCCAAGACTGGGAAAAACTCTCGATCTTCCTGAACTTCCTCATCCCCAAGCTACCCGCACCGAAGGAGGAAGACCTCGCCAAAGGCATCCTCGAAGCCATTGATATGGACAGCTACCGCGCCGAAAAAAAAGCGACGATGGCAATCGCGCTGCCTGATGAACCTGGCGTGATTGACCCGGTTCCCGTGTCAGGCGGAGGTCGCAAGCCGGAGCCAGAAATGGACAAACTCTCGAACATCGTGAACGAGTTTAACCAGCATTACGCGGGCGGCTACGCGGACCCCGAACGAACGCTCGGACGGATCCACGGCGAGATCCCACAAAAGGTTTCCGAAGATCAGGCTTACAAAAACGCCAAGCAGAACTCGGACCGGCAGAACGCGAAAATCGAGCATGACAAGGCACTCAAACGAGTAATCACTGCGATGTTCAAGGACGATGCCCAACTCTTCAAGCAGTTTCAGGACAACGAATCCTTCCGCCATTGGCTGACGGAAACGGTTTTTGGCATGACCTACGAGGAGTAGGAACTAATTTTTGCATAGCGAGTCGATAACAGACGGATTATTAAAAAGTTATCCGTTTTTTCTCCACCCCATTTTGTGCGATCTTGGAGCCTGCGAGCAGGCGCAAAAATTTCTCGAATTGCTTCTCCCTATTGCCAAGAAAAATTTTTTCGGCTAATACACCTCCCTCCTTTTGCCACCAATGAAACACTTTATCCAATTTGCACCGCTCCCGATGGAACGGGTTTGGGGGGGGCGCGAACTTGCCTCCTTGTTCGGAAAAAAATTGCCAGATGGGGTTCCCGTCGGCGAATCTTGGGAAATCGTTGACCGCCCAGAAGCACAAAGCGTCGTCTGCTGCGGCGAATGGGAAGGCAAATCGCTCAACGACCTTTGGAAAAACCACAGGCAAGAAGTGTTTGGAACGGCCTACGCCAACCACCCTTCGGAACGCTTCCCAGTTTTGGTCAAACTGCTGGACGCAAGGGAAACGCTCTCTGTCCAAGTCCACCCGCCCGCGCACCGTGCCGAAGCGCTCCGCGGCGAACCTAAAACGGAAATGTGGTATTTCCTGCGTGCCGATGAAGGGGCGTGCATTTATGCGGGTGTCCAAAATGGCGTGGATCGCGCGGAGTTTGAACGCCTCCTCGAAAAAGGTGGCGTAGAAAACGCCCTGATCCGCCTACCCGTCAAACCGGGCGAAAGCATTTTCATCCCCAGCGGCAGACTCCACGCCATCGGTGCCGGAACCGTCATCGCCGAAATCCAACAAAACAGCGACACCACCTACCGCGTGTTTGACTGGAACCGCCTGGGACTGGACGGCAAACCGCGGGATTTGCATGTCCAAGAATCACTGGAATCCATTGATTTCGAGGATCATGCACCATCCCTGCAACCCGCCGAACAACCCTTGCTCGCCGATTGCCCTTACTTCCGCGTAGAAAAGAAAACCCTCTCGGGAAAAAGCTCGCTATCCCTCGGAGAAAAATTCCTTTTGTGGTGCGTAGCTTCCGGCAAACTGATCATCGGAGAAGAAGAAATCCCGCCGGGCCATTTCCTCCTTTTGCCCGCAGGAAACTCGTTCGCCATCGATTGCGATAATTGCGAAATTTTAGAAATCTCGCTGCCGGCGCAAGGCTGATTTTTTTATGAAAGTAATGGTCGTCGGTAGCGGCGGACGCGAGCAAGCCTTGGCTTGGAAAATCTCTCGCTCTCCGAAGGTTGAAAAAGTCTTTTGCGTTCCCGGCAACGGGGGCACTCGTCCCCCGGCAGAAAATGTCCCCATCGGCGCTCTGGAAATCGAAAAACTCCGGGACTGGGCACTGGCAGAAAAAATTGGCCTGGTCGTCATCGGCCCGGACGACGCGCTGGCCCTCGGTGCAGCCGATGTTTTTTCTTCTGCCGGTATCCCGTGCTTCGGCCCCAAAAAAAATGCCGCCCGCCTGGAGTCATCGAAATCTTTTGCGAAGGATTTCATGCTGCGCCACGGCATCCCTTGCGCGAAGTCCCGTGTTTTCACCGACAGCGACGAGGCGCGGGATTACCTTTTGCAGGCGAAGTATCCGCTCGTGGTCAAAGCGGACGGCCTAGCTCTCGGCAAAGGGGTCGTCATCGCGGAAACGCCGGAGGAAGCACTCGCCGCGACCGGGAGGATGATGGACGCCAAGGAATTCGGCTCCGCAGGGGAAACCGTTGTCATTGAAGAGTTTTTGCGAGGAACCGAATGTTCGATCCACGCCTTTATCGACGGCTCCAGCCACTTGCTTTGCCCTGACGCAAAAGACCACAAACGGGTCGGAGAGGGAGATGAAGGCCCGAACACGGGTGGCATGGGCACCATTTCTCCTTCGGGCGCGGTGGACGAAACAATGCTCGCCCGCATCCGCGAAGAAGTCCTCGACCGTTTTGTTTGCGGCCTAAAAAAAGACGGGCTGGATTACCGCGGGATGCTTTTTCCAGGACTGATGATCACGGAAAACGGCCCCGTGGTTTTGGAGTTCAACTGCCGCTTCGGCGACCCGGAAACGCAAGTGCTCCTGCGCCGCCTCGAAAGCGACTTGGTGGAAATTTTGCTCGCGACCTGCGAAGGCCGCCTCTCCGAAATCTCCCCGACTTGGAGTAAAAATGCGGCCGCCTGCATCGTGATGGCATCCGCCGGTTACCCCGGGTCTTACGAAAAAAGCTTGCCGATTGAAGGGATTGACCTCGCGGAAGCTTCTGGGGACACCGTGGTTTTCCACGCCGGCACCGCATGGAAAAACGGGGAACTTGTCACCAATGGCGGACGCGTCCTCGGCGTCACGGCGACGGGCGAAACCTTGGAAGACGCGAGACGCAAAGCTTACGCCGCCGTCAACGAAATCCACTTCGACGGATGCTTTTGCCGCAGAGACATCGGCGGAGGAATCCTGTGACTTCACGCACCCTTCCAGCCTTCCTCGCAAGCGCGGCGTTTTGCCTCTCCTGCGCCACAGCCCAAGACGGAAAAAATCTTCCAAACGAACCAGAAAAAATTTCGCCAAGCCGCCCGCTCCCCGAAACGACATCCCCTGTCCCCCTCGCTCCCGGCGACAAAAAAGGTGCGGTCAACTCTCTCAGCGATTCCCAGCTAGAACAAACCATCCAAACGCTGAAGGAAAAATTTGTCACCCCATCGGCCGTCACCGACAAAGAAATGTTGCGGGCAAAACTCGATGGCTTGCTCCTGCGCTTGGGAAACGGCGCCTCCCTCGAAGTCGGTGCCCCCGCCGAACAAAAAAAAATCCCCCACCGCTTCTTGGCGGAAGTCATTGACGGGCGCGCCGTTTACATCCGCCTCGGTGAAGTGAACGCCGATTCTTTGCCGCAAATCGACGCAGTTTTGCTGGGGCTAACCGAAAAAAAAATCTCGGCGGTAATCCTCGATTTGCGCTCCGTCCCTTACACCCAAGACTTTGAAACCGCAGCGGAAATCGCCCGCCGCTTTTCTCCCAAAGGCAAAGTCCTCTTCCGCCTAGAAAAACCGAGCGCGAAACAGGAAAGGATTTTCACCGCAAACCAAGACCCGATTGTTTCTGGCGTGCTCGTCGTTTTGACGGACTCGAAAACAGCCGGTGCCGCCGAAGTCGTCGCCTCCGTTTTGCGCGCCTCCGCCGGCGCGCTAATCATCGGTTCCCCCACGGCAGGGCAACCCGTGGAATTCGCCTCGTTCTCTTTGGGTGACGGCGTGAATCTGCAAGTCGCCGTCGCCGAAGCCGTCTCTGCCGACAACAGGAAAGCCTTCCCGAACGGGGTGCAACCGGATTTGCTCCTCGCACTGCCGGAAGAGGAGCTAGAAGAAATTTTTCGCGCCTCCGCAGAAAGCGGTGTCGGTGATTTCGTGTTTGAAAAAGAACAACCCCGGATGAACGAAGCCGCCCTGATCTCCAACCTCAACCCCGAGCTGGAAGCGGCTTCTCCAAACGGAGAACAAAAAAAAATCCACTTGATTGACAAAGTGTTACAACGCGCCGTCGATATCGTGACCGCCATGAAATTTCTCCAAAAATGAAAGCTCCCGCACCGAAGAAAGCCGTTTTTTTCGACCGGGACGGGACGCTGATGGACGAAGTGCACTACTGCAACGACCCCGCAAAAGTCCGCGCCATCCCCGGCGCGCGCGAAGCCTTGCGCACCTTGCGCGAAGCGGGTTTTGCCCGCATCATCATCACCAACCAAAGCGGGATAGCCCGCGGCACGATCACGATGGACCAATACCACGCCGTCCAAGCCGAACTGCTCCGCCAGTTAGACGGCGAAATCGACGCCGTCTATTTTTGCCCGGAAACACCAGAAAACGCGACGCGCCGAAGGAAGCCGGAGCCCGGCATGGTGGAAGAAGCCTCCGCGGAGTTGGGTCTAGCCACCGCAGGTTCGTGGTTCGTCGGCGACAAAGAAATCGACCTCCTCTGCGGGCGCGCCGCCGGCCTTTCCACCGCGCTCGTCCAAACCGGCTACGGGCAAACCAGCGACGAAAACCTGGCAGACCTAATTTGCCCAACCGTCGTAGATGCCATCGAAAAAATTTTAGCGAGACCTCTGTTGTCTGTAACTGAGGAACAACGCAGGATGGCTGCAAAAGGATGAGCAGATTTTGTTTATGCTGTTTGTGAACATCTCCTAAATGCAACCGAAAACCGAAAACAACCAAAAGCTCTCCCGCTGGCTCAACCGCGCGTTCTCCGCTCTTCTGGTCGCCGCCGGCTTCGGGTTTTCCGCCTTCTGGGCTTTCCCCACATTCCTCAAATCCGTTTCCTCCCGCTCTTGGCACGAAGTGCCAGCAAAAATTATCTCCTCGGAAGTCACCTCTCATTCGGGCAAAAACGGGCGGTCTTACGGGATCGATGTCACTTACGAATATACCTGGCAATCAAAAACATACAAATCAGACCGCTACGATTTCCTCAATTTTTCTTCGAGCGGAAGAGCCGATAAAGAGGCGGTCGTCCGCTCCCTCCCCGCAGGGAAAACCGTGCCCTGCTGGGTCAATCCGAAAAAACCGGAAGAGGCGGTGCTCTTTCCCGGCCTCGCCCTCGCCCATCTCGTCTTGCTGCTCCCCTTGGTTTTCTTTGTTGTCGGCTGCCTCTTCTTGATCCGTGGCCTGGATAAAACTTCCGCCCAAACCGCCCTCGCCCCTCCGGACGAACTCCTTTCGGTTCCTCTCCCGACAAACTTTCTCCACGATGCCTCCCTCCCTCTCGAACTCAAACCCGCCCCCGTTTTTTGGAGCACCATCTCGCTCGCCGTTTTCGCCGTCCTGTGGAACTCCTTCGTTGTTTTTCTCCTCCAAGAAACTCTCGCAAAAAAAAACACGGACTGGCTCCCCTCGCTTTTTTCCGGGATTTTTTTCATTATCGGCATCGTTTTACTCTTCGCTGCACTCCGAAAAATTTTGGCTTTAAAAAACCCGCGTCCAAGCGTAAGTCTCTATCCACCAAGGGTTCATCCGGGTAGAAAACACGAGATTTCCTGGTCGATGACGGGAGATCCCCACCGGCTTGAATCCCTCCGCATCAACCTCCGCTGCGTAAAAATTTCGATCGTCGGCAGCGGGAAACACCGCCGCGCAAAACGCGAAACGCTATTTGAAGAAACCCTCTTCGATTCCTCTTCACGCCCGGATTTCGCCGCGGGAGACAAACTGGGCTTCACCATGCCAAAAAACGCCCTGTCGAGCGGTGAGGCGGACGGCGGGACTGTCGTTTGGTTTTTCTCGTTTGAAGGTGCCTTCCCCCGCTGGCCAGACATGAAAGCAGAAATTCCATTTCCCGTTTATTCTTCCCCAAACCCCGTTTCTTTGACCCCCGATTAAATGAGCACCGCCCAAACCCCTCCTTCATGGCTCCTGAAGCGAGTGCCCCGCGCCCGCTCGACGAACGACTTGGCCAAAGACCTCGCACCATGGCAGGCCATCTCCGCAGAAACGCAGGAGGCGGGACGAGGGCGTTACGGGAGAAAATTCGTTTGTTCCGAAGGCGGGGTTTGGCTCTCGGCGGTCGTCCCGATCCCAGGAGGCCCCGCCCGTTGGACTGGTCTCGCCCTGGCCGTCGGATGGGGAATCCTCGGTTGGCTGCGCTCCATCCCCGTCGAAGGCGCGCGCCTACGCTGGCCAAACGACTTGATGGCAAACCAAAAAAAACTCGGCGGCATCCTGCTCGAACAGTCCTTGCCCGACCGTTGCGTCGTCGGCGTAGGAATCAACATTTTTAACGACCCGGCAACAGATGACCCTGAACTGGAAGGGGTTACAACCTGTTTGAAAGATTGCGCAGGAGATGCCAGCGCCCTGCCCCAGAAGGCGGAAGAGTGCATCCCTTTCATCTTGGAAGGCATCGCGAACGGATGGAAAAAAATGCACGACGCCGGGCTGGAAGGGATGACGGATGCCCTCAACGAATCATGGGGCGGAAAAAAACGGGTGGAAATCCGCCCTGTCGATGGTGCTCCCGTCTGCGGAGAAATGGTCGGCATTGACACCGAAGGCGCGATCGTGGTCGCCCTGCCCGACGGCGGGGGGCGTTCGTTTCCCGCGCACTGGATCGAACGGATGGTGGAGCTATCCTGACCCCTGCGGCCCTACTTCGGAAAAAACTCCGTTTGCGCCAAGACTTCGGCAAAAGGGACATCCCGCAGCATCCCAAATTCATCCATGCGAGAAAGGCGGTCTCGGGTCGCCGCCGGGCTGCTGATCCCGCACAGGAACCTCGCAAGCTGGCGGGCGGAACGCAATGCGGGCAACTTCTTGTCGTGCAGTTCCCGGACGACCCGCAACTCATCCAAAGAGATTTCTTTGTGCGGGGATTGCGGGATGACGACCTTCCCGCCCTTCGGGTTCAAACAATTCCCGCAGTGCCCGCAAGGGGCTTCCGGCTTTTCCCCGAAGTAGCGCAAAAGGTGGTTCACCGTGCAAGAGGAGTCCGAAAATAAATCGATAACCTGTTGCAGGCGAAGGAGTTCCATTTTCTCTCGCCTCTGAAAAACGGCGTGCATTTCCTCGGCTATCTCGCGGGGAACCCGCCCTCGCGCACCCGGAAGCAGGCGGAACTTGTGCCTGGAGCCCGATGGCTGAATTTCTATGTCCCCCATCTCTTCGAGGTAGCGGAGCGCTTTTTGTATCCGCTCTTGCGTCTCGCCTATTTTTTCTGCCGCTTCCGCAAGATCCAGCGTCAGCCACTTCGGCCCCCTCTTGCCGGCGGAAAACAACTTCTCCAAAAACACCTTCCTCCGCGGGTTGTGCCCGGCGAGGATCCGCGCCTCGGAATGCCGGAACCCGATTTTGTAAGTGGAGTAAAAAGAGCCGAGCGGTTCGAGAACGCCGTCCAGTTCCAGATAGGTGAGAACCGTTTCGAGAACGAGAGGACGGATGTCGGTGACGCGGGACAAATCGTAGCGGCTGATGTCGAACTCGTCGCCTTGCCGCAACAAGTGGTCGAGCAAAGAACAGATCGCCTGTTCGCCTGGCGTATCCCCAAAAATAAAGTTTTGGAGCGGGACCAAGTCATCGGCGCAAGCCAGCGCCTCGCAATGCGCGGGCTTCCCGTCCCTGCCGGAACGCCCGATCTCTTGCTGGTAGTTCTCCAGCGTTTTCGGCAAGTTGAAATGATAGACCGAGCGGATGTCGGCTTTATCGATTCCCATCCCAAAAGCGATCGTCGCCACGATGACATCGATCTCCCCCCGCATGAACCGGTTTTGGGTTTCCGAGCGGACCTCGTCCCCCAACCCCGCATGGTAGGCGCGGGCGCGGATTCCCGCGCGAGAAAGCGTCCCTGCCAGCGTTTCCGTCGTTTCTTGAAAAGTTGCGTAAACAATTGCAGGAAAACGCTTTTCGGACGATAGGAGGGACACCAACAACGCCGTCCGCTCCGCCGCACGGACGGGCGTGATGTGCAAAGAAAGGTTGGGGCGATGAAACGGGGTCTGCACGAAATGCTCTTTTGCGATGCGGAACTGCTTCCGGATTTCTTCCACCACGGGAGGGGTTGCGGTCGCCGTGAGCGCGAGCACGCGCGGGACCCGCAACTTTTTCGCCATTTTCGCCAAGCGCAAATACTCGGGACGAAAATTGTGCCCCCATTCCGATATGCAGTGCGACTCGTCGATCGCGAGCAAAGAAATCTCGGTTTTTTTCAAACGGAGCGTGAACCGCTCATTCAAAAACCGTTCTGGCGCAACATACAACAGCTTGATGCGCCCCGATTCCATCCCGTCAAAAACCGCTCGGGTTTCTTCTTCCGACAATGTGGAATCGAGGCGCGCCGCCGCGTGCCCGCGCGCGAGAAGCGCGTCAACCTGGTCTTTCATCAAGGCGATGAGCGGAGACACCACCACCGTCAAACCAGGCAACAAAATGCCGGGAAGCTGATAGCAAATGGACTTTCCGCCGCCGGTCGGAAACAGCGCAAGCGACGAAAAACCGTCCAGCAAAGCACGGATGACCCTTTCCTGCCCCGGCAAAAACGCACGGTGCCCGAAGTGCTCAAAAAGCGGGGCGGACAAATCGGAGCCGCGCAGAAACGGCTCCGCACCATCAGCTATCGCAACCTCTTCCACGCCAAGCGATCACAAAGAATCAACCGCGTAGCGCGCCGCACCCAGCAAAGCCGCCTGGTCGTTCAAAATCACCTTGATCGGCATGGACTCCATCAAGCTTTGCAACCTTCCCTTGCTGTTGAAAGAATGCAAAAAGCCGACACCCTTGATGTCATCGAGCATTTTCGTCGGAATCCCGCCACCGAGATACACCCCGCCGAGCGACATGGATTTGAGCGCCATATTCCCCGTCTCGGCACCCAGGCAAGAAACAAAAATTTCTAGCGTCTCCTTGCACATCCGGCACTTGCCGCTCTTGGCAAACTCCGAAATCACCTTGCCGGGATCGTTTTCCTGCATCGCCTCTTTCACCTGCGGAAGCTCCTTGCCCCGCCCGGAATCCCGCAAAAAATTGTAAATGTTGAGGATCCCCATCCCGGAAACAATCCGCTCGACGCTCACATGGCCGTAGTGCTTTTGCAAATACTCCAGCAAGCCGTTCTCCACTTCCGAGCGCGGCGCAAAATCCGTATGCCCCCCCTCGCACGCCCAAACGAGATGCTTCTTGCCATCCCAAAACAACCCCGCTTCACCAAGCCCCGTCCCGGGAGAAACAACGCAGCGGTTGCCCACAGCCTGCGGGTCGCCGTCCTGGATCACCGCAAAATCCGAAGGGCGCAGCTCGGAAATCCCGTAAGCGTTTGCCGCCAAATCGTTTAGGACTTGCACCGTATGGATTTTTAAGTCGGCGGCAATCTCTGCCGCATCCACGCCCCAATTCAAATTGGTCGCCTTCACCCTCCCGTCCTTGACTGGTCCCGGAACCCCGAACCCCGCGCACGCCAAATGCACGGGCTCGTCGCCCAAAAATTCGCGGATGATCGCGTTCAAGCTCGGGTAGGCCCCGCTCGAATACCGCTCGTTCCGCTCGATGAGCAAATCTTCGTGGCCCTTCTCCACCACGGCGCGGAGGATAGCGAGGTTGGTTTTAGTCCCGCCGATGTCGCCGGCGAGGATACGGATTCCGTTAGGTAGAGATCGCATGAGGTGTCGGTGGTTTGTAGTAGTGCCATTGGTGCCCTTCTTGGGCGACGAGCCGGTCGGAAGCCTCTGGCCCCCAAGTCCCCGATTCGTAATTCGGAAAATCGCGCGCGGGAAGTGCTCCCCACACATCGAGGATGGGATTGCAAATCTGCCAAGAGGTATCGACGCTGTCGTAGCGGTGGAACAAGGACGACTCCCCGATCATGCAATCGTAAAGGAGCGTCTCATATCCCGTTGCCGCGTTTTGCTCGCCAAAATCTTTGTAGTTAAAATCGAGGGGCACCCCGACAACTTGGATTTTCGGTCCTGGTTGCTTGGCGTGAATATCGAAGGTGATGCCTTCTTCGGGCTGGATATGAAGCACGAGGCGGTTCGGCTTAACTGTTTCTCGCTGAAGGTCTTCCCCAAACAGGCGCAACGGCGTCCTGCGGAACCCTATGACCACTTGAGTCGCCCTTTGCGCGAGCCTCTTGCCCGACCGCAAATAAAACGGGACATCCGCCCAGCGCCAGTTTTCCACCTTCAGCTTCATGGAAACAAAAGTCTCCGTGTTGGACTTCGGGTTCACATTCGGCTCGTCCCGATAGGAAACCACTTCCTTGCCGTCGATCATCCCGCCCCCGTATTGCCCGCGCACCGTGTTGGCGATCACATCCTCCGGAGTCATTGGGCGAATGGCTTCGAGCACTTTCACTTTTTCGTTGCGGACGCTTTCTCCCGTAATGGAGCTAGGTGCTTCCATCGCAATGAGCGAAAGCACGGAAAGCATGTGGTTTTGCACCATGTCCCGCAACACCCCGGAATGGTCGTAGTATCCGCCGCGCAGCTCTACGCCCAACTCTTCGGCGACGGTGATTTGCACATACTCGATGTAACGGCGGTTCCAAGTCGGCTCGAAAATAGAGTTCCCAAAACGGAACACCATGATGTTCTGGACGGTCTCTTTTCCCAAGTAATGGTCGATCCGGTAAATCTGGTCTTCGCGCAGGCTTTTCGTGATCTGCGCATTCAACTCCCTCGCGCTGTCCAAATCGCGCCCGAACGGCTTTTCGATAATGACGCGCCGCCACGCCCCTTGAGGCTCCCGGGTAAGGTTCGCCGCTCCAAGCTGATCGACCACTTTTCCGAAAAGGGTCGGTGTAATCGCCAAGTAAAACAGGACATTGCCTCCCGGGATTTCCCACGCCTTCCGCACCGCATCGATTTTTTCGGAAAGGCGCGTGAAGGTGTCCGCCGAATTGAAGTCGCCGCTGGTGTAATAGCAGCGTTTGCAAAATTCCTCCCACTGCGCGAGATCGACGGGACGAGTCGCAAACTCCTTGATGTCGCGCGTCAGTTGCTCCCGGAAACTCTCGTCCGTCCCCTCCGTGACCGCACACCCGACGACCGCGATATGCTCGGGTAACAAATTGAGTTCCTTGAGGTTGTAAAGAGCCGGCAAAAGCTTGCGCTTGGTCAAATCGCCAGACGCTCCAAAAATGACGATCACGCAGGGGTCTCCTGGACGCTCGTGACCAGTCAGTGGTTTGAGGGATGACATAACGGCAGGATGCTACGGAGAAAAACCTCCGGAAGCAAGCGGCAAAAATGCTCTCAAAAAATTTTCGCCAACCCCCTCACGCCCCGCTCTCACGAGGGACGAAAAGCGCGGCCAACTCGATTTCTGCCGTCTGCGCAAACATATCGAACAACGCAATTTCCGTGAGCCGGTGCCGCGCCGAAAGCTTTGCCGCATCGCGGGCAAAAGTGGACGGGTTGCAGCTCACATAAACCAGCGGCGAACAGGTCCGCGCGGCCAGCATCTCGGCAACTTCTGGCGCAAGCCCCTCTGCGGGAGGATCTAACAAAACAGAAAGCCCCCCTGGCCCTCCTTCCGCTCCCAGCACTTCCCGGAGCCCGTCTGCCGCATCTGCCTCCAAGTATTCCTCGTTCTCCGCCGCATTCTCCCGCGCCGCCGCAATGGCGGCAACACTCCAGTCAACCCCCACCACCCGACGAAACTTCTCCCGCAACCTCCGAGAAAAAAAACCGCCGCCACAATAGGCATCGACGAGCAACTCTCCCCCGCCATCAAAAAAACCGCACACCGTTTCGGCGAGCTTCTCGGCCATGAAGTCGTTCGTCTGCCGAAACCCCGAAGGCCCCGCGTAAGCCCGCAGCGTGCGGTGCCCGTCATAGGGCCTTTTCGCACGGAACTCCGCAAGCTTGCGGTTGACTTCCTCCGAAGCAATCGCGCACGCCTTGATGTCCACAAGCCCTTTCCCACCCGGACGATGAAACCCCGTCACTCCGTCTTGAATGTGGACGGTAATCCTGTTCCGATACCCAAACTCCGGGACACACGGCACGACATCCCGCACCGTCACCTCTCCGTCCCCCACCCGCGCAACCCTCCGCAAAAGCGAAAGCACCTGCCGCTTTTTCAATTCTAGCTGAAAATCGTAACTTGCGTGCTGATAAGAACATCCACCGCATTTTCCGAAATACTCGCACCGCGGCTCCACCCGTTCCGCGGCTGCGGCGACCACCCGCACCAGCTCCGCCCGAACAAAATCTTTTTTCGCCGTCACCACACGCGCGACGACCTTCTCCCCCGGAAGCGTGAACGGGACAAACCAGACCCGCCCTTCCACCCTGCCTACCCCGTCTCCCCCAAACCCCACATCCGAAATCTCCAGCTCGACCTCTTCCCTCTTCTCCGCCCGTCCCCGTTTTCTTTCTTTCATAAAAAATCTTTTCTCCCCCGCATCACATCTCCAAATCGATCCCCACCGGGCAATGGTCGCTCCCCGTCACTTCCGGCCAAAGGAACGCATCCCGCATCCCCGCCAACACCCCACCCGTCACCAAAAAATAATCGATCCTCCAACCGATGTTTCTCGCCCGCGCCTGCCCCTGGTAACTCCACCAGCTATAATGCCCCCCCTCGGGGCACCTTTCGCGAAAACTATCCCGGAAACCCGCATCCAGCAACCCGCCAAAACACTTCCGCTCCTCGTCCGTAAATCCCGCATTCCCAACATTTTCCTTCGGTCGAGCAAGGTCGATCTCCCGGTGCGCCACATTCAGATCCCCGCAAACCACCACCTCGCCCCCGCGTTTTTTCTCCTCCAGCCAACGCAAAAACGCGGGCTCCCACTCTTCGGTCCGATACTTCAACCTCCCCAACTCCCGCTGCGAGTTCGGCGTGTAAACATTCACCAGACAGAACCCCGGAAAACGGACGGAAAGAACTCTCCCCTCCCCATCGTGCTCTTCCTCGCCAATCCCCGCCTCAACCTCCGGCAAACCGACCCTCGAAAAAATCGCCACCCCAGAATAACCGGGACGCCTCGCAGGGTTCCACGCGACTTGCCACCCCTCGGGCCAAACCGTCCCCGCGACCTGCTCGGGCCGCGCCTTAATTTCTTGGACGCAAACGACATCCGCTTCGCTCTCCACCAAAAAATCGCAAAAACCCTTTTGCAAAACGGCGCGCAAACCGTTGACATTCCACGACACCAAACGCAAGTGACCGGCGGGCTTGGGCTTCATTCCTCAAAAGAAAAAACCGCGCGGACCGCATGGTGGTCGGATGCCGCCGTCGGGATGACCTCGCTCTTTTCCAAACGGAAAGACTCGCCATAAAAAATGTGGTCCACCACATACGGACGCCGCTTCCATGTCGCCTCCCGCGTCTGCGAACTACGGTAGCCAGACTCTTGCATCTGTTTGTCCAACCCCTCTCCCGGCGCAGAATTAAAATCTCCTCCGAGAAGCGCCGCCCCGCCCAACCCCTTCAGCAAACTCTCCAGGCATTCCCTCTGCTCGGGATGCTCCAGACTGCTCGAACCAACCATGAAATATGCCTGCAAGTGCGTGTTGACCAACTGGATAACTCGACCGTCCACCACCGTGTTTGCCCGCAGGATGCTCCGCTGCGAAGGCCTCCGCTTCCTCCCGTCAAACTCGAATTCCAAGTCGCTCGCGGGCAACCTGTGCTCCCCGACCCCGCCCAAAGGCCAGCGGCTCAACACCGCCAAACCCAGCCCAAACGGCAGCTCGTCGGGGTTCACGGGCGGATAAACAAACGCGGAATCAAAACCGGGAAACCCGTCTTTCAGCACCCCGTAATTCGGTGGCGGATAAACCTGCTTCCCCCCGTCGTAACCCCTCTCGACCTCCTGCAAAAAATAAATGTCCGCGTCCAGCGACTTCAAAAACTCCACGCCGGCGGAAAAATCCTGCTCGGTGCAATCCGGGTCTTCCTCTTTCCAGAGCTGCCCGTTCTGCATATTGAAAGTGACCGCCGTTATTTTCACTGCGTTTCGCCTTTACCAGAATTTTCGCGGATATGGGCTGCCAAGCTCTCGACATTCACAAAAGCCTTGCGCGCGACTTCCGCGTTCGGCACCGCAACCCCGAAATTTTTTTCTACCGCGACGGATAGCTCCAGCGCATCGATCGAATCTAGCCCCAGCCCCTCGGGCGAAAAAAACGGCGCTTCATCCCCGATGTCTTCAGGAGAAATTTTCAGCATCAGGCTTTCGGTCAACACTTGCTTGATGCGGGTTTTAAGGTCGGATTCTGTCATGGTAAAAAACGGGAGTTCCCGCTAGTATCCACAAAATGCCCGCTCATAACAACCACGAAAAAATCCGGCTCGACCAGCTTCTCGTCGAACGAGGCTTGGCTGAAACGCGAGAAAAAGCCCAGCGCCTGATTTTGGCGGGCGAGGTTTTGGTGGACGGGAAACCCGCGCCGAAAGCCGGGACAAAAATACCTGCCGAAACCCCCGTCTCCGTGAAAGCCCAAGAAAAATTCGTCAGCCGTGGCGGGCTGAAACTGGAAGCCGCCTTGTCGGCCTTCCGCATCGATCCCACCGGGCGCACCTGCATCGACATCGGAGCCTCCACGGGGGGCTTCACCGACTGCCTCCTGCAAAACGGTGCCACCCGCATCTACGCCTACGATGTCGGCCACGGCCAACTCCACTGGAAAATCCGCCAGGACCCCCGCGTCGTCGCCGCCGAGGGCATCAACGCCCGCCACCTCCAGCCTTCCGATTTCCCAGAAACTTTTTCTCTGGCGGTCGCGGATGTCAGTTTTATTTCGTTGACTACCATCCTCCCTCCCGTTTTTGCTTTGCTGGAAAAAGACGCTGATATGGTCGTGCTGATCAAACCGCAATTCGAATTGTCGAAAGAAAAAATCTCCCGCGGGGGAATCGTGCGGGATGCCGCTCTCCATGAAGAGGCCACGGAAAAAATTCGCTCGTTCGTCGAATCTTCGCACTTGGCCGACTGGCTCGGCCTAGTCCCTTCCCCCATCCTGGGCGCCAAAGGCAACCGCGAATTTTTGGCCCACCTCCGCAAATGACCATCGGACTCATAGCCCATGTAGAAAAACCGGGAGCACCCGCCGCCCTCGCCCTCGCCGTTGCTGCCCTGCGCTCCCGCAACGCCCGCTTTTTGGCAGAAACAAAAACCGCCCATTTGGTCGGCGGCATCGAAGACGGCGGCGACACCGCCACCCTCGCAAAAAAATGCGACCTCTTCCTCGTCCTCGGAGGCGACGGCACGATCCTGCGAGTCCTCCACCACCTAGAGGAAACAATCCCGCCCATCTTCGGGGTCAACATCGGCTCGCTGGGCTTCCTGACCTGCCTGGGCCCGGAAGAAACCGACGCCGCCGTCGCGAGCATCCTCGCCGGAAATTTCCTCCTCAGCCACCGCAAGTTGCTCCTCGCCACCCTCTTCAAAGAAAACGGAGAAACCTCCCGCTTCGAGGCACTGAACGATGTCGTCGTCAGCCGCGGCGAGCACTCGCAACTCGTAAAGGTCCGCGTCTTCACCGACGGAGTTCCTTTGACGGACTACCACGCCGACGGCCTGATTGTCGCCACCCCCACGGGTTCCACCGCCTACTCGCTTTCTGCGGGCGGCCCCATCCTCGTCCCGGAATCCCGTTCGCTGGTCATCACCCCCATTTGCCCCCATGTCCTCACCAACCGCTCCGTCGTCCTCGGCGACCACTCCACCATCGAGATGGAACCCGCAGACTCCACCCGCAAACTTTTCCTGACCGTGGACGGCAACCTCTGCGCCGAAATCGCGGGAAACAGCCGCCTCGAAATCCGCAGTTCCCAACGCTCCCTCCCCCTGGCCATGTTGCCAGGGCGCTCCTTCAGCGAAATCCTCCGACAAAAACTCAAATGGTCTGGCAGTAATATATGACGCTGAAATTTTCCGAAGTCCTCCACGAAAAACAGGTTTTTTTGCAACTGGAAGCAGCTAGTAAAACCGCCGCCGTCTCCGCCCTTCTCGCCGCTCTCGCCGATGACGAACGGGTCTCCTCCCCGCAAGAACTAACGGACGCAGTCATCGGTCGCGACGCCGCTGCTCTCGAAGAAAACGGCATCGGAATCTGCATCGCGCACGGACGCACCAACGCCGTCCGCTCCCTTGTCATGGCCGCGGGCAAACTACTCACCCCCATCGTGATCCCAGAAATTTCTTGCCCCCTCTCCCTGATTTTTGTCGCAGGCATCCCGTCGGCATTCAGCTCGGATTACCTCCGCTTGGTCGGCGCGATCGCCCGCATTTGCAGCTCCCCTTCCCAAATGGAAAGGCTGCTCGCAACCCGCGAACCTTCCGAGTTTATCGCCTTCCTCGAAGCCCACACAAACCGTTTTTAGGCTTCCCAAAAACCTGCCCCCCCCGCAAGCCCCACAAGCCCCATGACCCCGCCCTCAACTCTCCCCCTCGCTGTCGGCATCCTTCTATTCCCTGGGTTCGAACTGCTCGATGCCTACGGCCCGATGGAACTCTTCGGCGCAATGCACGGAGCATCCCTTTCGACGATCGCAGAAAAAACGGGCATCGTGCAAAGTGCCCAAGGTCCCAAAAGCATCGCAGATTTTTCTTGGGAAACGCCCCCCGCCCTGGATGTCTTGCTCGTCCCTGGAGGGCAAGGAACCCGGCGAGAAATCGGCAACCCAAAACTGCTCTCTGCCTTGTGCGCAATGGCCGCGGGTACCCGCATCGTCGCCAGCGTTTGCACGGGCAGTGCCCTCCTCGCAAAAGCGGGGCTCCTCGACGGAAAACGGGCGACTTCCAACAAACAAGTTTTTGCTTGGGCGCGCAGCCAAGGCCCCGCCGTCCGCTGGATCGAAAAAGCCCGATGGGTCGAAGACGGAAAATTTTTTACCTCTTCGGGGGTCTCCGCCGGCATGGACATGACGCTCGCCATCATCGCCCATTTGTCGGGAAAAAACGAAAGCCTCCGCGTCGCCCGTTACGCCGAATATTGCTGGAACGAAAACCCGGACAACGACCCGTTCTCCCCTTAATCCGAAAAACAAAATCCCCCCTCCTCTCGTTCCAAAAATTTCCTTCTTGCCAATCCCGCCTTTTCCTGTTTCCTCTATCCCGTTCACCTTTTTCATTTACCTATGCCTACAACAACAAAAACTACCCGCAAAGCGAACCCCGCTCTCCTCAAACCCGTCCAACCCGATGCAGAACTCGCCGCAGTCGTCGGCTCTGATGCCATCCCCCGTAGCGAGATCATAAAAAAACTCTGGGACTACATCAAAAAGCACAAGCTCCAAGACGAAAAGAACAAGCGCAACATCAACGCCGATGCCGCCCTCAAACCGATCTTTGGCGGCAAAGACCAAGTCTCGATGTTTGAAATGACCAAACTGGTGAGTGGCCACATCGTAAAGTAACCAGAAGGTTCCAAAAAAACTTTTCTCGACAACGGCACCTGGCTTTCAGGTGCCGTTTTTTCTTTCTTCCAAGCACTAGGAAAAAACAAAATCCCGCACCTGCACAACGATGAAAAACCACTTCGACTCCCTCCGGTTTTGCCCCATTTGCGGATCGCCGGAACTCCTCCCAAACGGCAAATCTTGCAAGCAGTGCAACCGTTGCTCCTACCGCACCTTCGATAACCCGGTAGTCGCCGTCGGCGCTTTCATTTTTTCCCCTTCAAAAAAAATCCTCCTCACCCGCCGCGCCATCGAACCCGGCTTCGGAATGTTGAGCTTGCCGGGCGGATTTGCCGAAGCGGGCGAGTCTCTGGAAACGGCTCTCCGCCGCGAAACTTCCGAAGAGACGGGCATCTCCCTCACCGGCTTGCACTACCTCACCTCCGCACCAAACTCCTACAACGAAGGCGGAATCCCCCGCGCCGTTTGCGATGTTTTTTTTACCGCTCACACGACCACGGAAACCGTCCTCCTCCAAGAATCCGAAGCCAGCGAATGGCTCTGGCTCTCTCTCCCTGAAGTCCGCCTCGAAGAAATCGCATTCCCCACAGTCCGCCTCGCCTTCGCCTGCCTAAAAGAAAATTTCTCATCCATCTGCCCATGATTCCCACCTTCCCCGAAACCCTCCCCCGCACCGCTCTTGTCACTGGCTCCAACCGCGGCATCGGCATCGAATTCACTTCCCAACTCCTACACCTCGGCTGGCGAGTTTTTGCCGTCTGCCGAAAAAAAAATGACCCCCTGCTTCTCTTGGAAACCAAGTTCCCAAATTCCCTCCACTGCCTCACTGCCGAAATCACTTCGCAAAAAGAAAAAATTTCCGCAGCCCTCCATGACGCAAACTCCCCCCTCGATCTCCTCATCAACAACGCCGGCGCATTTGAACCCGAAGAAGGCATTTCTTCGCTCACCGCAGAAGGAATGCTCCGCATCTATCACCTGAACGCCATCACCCCTCTCCTGCTCGCCCAAGCCCTTCTCCCCTCCTTAAAAAAATCCCCACACCCCATCATCGCAAACCTCGTCTCCGGCTCTGGCATTTTACAAAAAAAGAACGG
>DYNR01000092.1 GCA_020720945.1 Chthoniobacter flavus
GCAAAGGGAGACGGCACTTCCGGTTCAGTATTTTTTGTTTAATGCGGCGGTGAACCAGTCTTGCTGCGGGTTTTGTTTTTGGCTTCCGCGGTCGGCTTGATGGCGGGCGACATCGCGCGGACCGCCCTCTTTCCGGGAGTCGGACGGCTTGCGGGACGCGCCGAGTTCGGGGTTCGTTTTCAAGGAAAGGCTGATGCGTTTCCTCGGAATATCGACTTCCATTACCGTGACTTGCACTTTTTGCCCCACTTTTACGACTTTTCCTGGGTCGTCCACGAATTTGTCCGAAAGTTGGCTGATATGAACCAGGCCGTCTTGGTGAACCCCCACATCGACGAAAGCGCCGAATGCGGCGACATTGGTGACGATGCCGGGGAGTTTCATCCCCGGTTTAAGGTCTTCCATTTTTTGGGCTTCTTCGGCGAAGGAGAAGGTTTCAAATTTTTGGCGGGGGTCTCTGCCAGGTTTCGAGAGTTCGGAGAGGATGTCTTTGAGGGTGGGGAGGCCGACTTCTTCGCTCACATAGGCTTCTGGGCGGATTTTTTGGCGCAAGGAAGCGTCGCGGAGGAGGTCTTCCACGGCGCAAGAGAGGTCGCGGGCGATGCGGTCTAGGAGCGGGTAACGCTCGGGGTGGACAGCGCTGGCATCGAGGGGGTGCGCCCCGTTGCGGATGCGCAGGAAGCCGGCGGCTTGCTCAAAAGCTTTTGGCCCAAGGCCTGCGACTTTCATCAGTTCGGCGCGAGAGCGGAAAGGGCCGTTTTGGTCGCGGTGCTGGACGATGCTGGCGGCGGTGCGGGAGTTTAGCCCGGAGACATAGCCGAGGAGGTGTTTGCTCGCGGTGTTGAGTTCCACGCCCACGCTATTGACGCAAGAAACCACGGTGTCGTCCAAGGATTTTTTCAAAGAGGAGGCATCGACATCGTGCTGGTATTGGCCGACGCCGATGGATTTCGGGTCGATTTTGACGAGTTCGGCGAGAGGGTCCATGAGGCGGCGACCGATGGAAATGGCGCCGCGGACGGTGAGGTCGAGGTCGGGGAATTCTTCGCGGGCGACTTCAGAAGCCGAGTAGATGGATGCGCCCGATTCGCTGACGACGACGACGGGGACGGCTTGGGGCAAGCCGAGGGAGCGGACGAAAGACTCCGTTTCTCGGGATGCGGTCCCGTTGCCGATGGCGATGGCTTCCACGCCGAAGCGCGAGATGACACCCTTGATGACTTCGGCGGCTTCCGCCCGTTCGCGGGCACTTTTTTCCGGATAGACAACATCGTGGGAAAGGAGTTTGCCTTGGGCATCGAGCAGGACGACTTTGCAACCGGTGCGGAAACCGGGGTCGATGGCGAGGACTTTTTTTTGTCCGAGAGGAGAGGCAAGCATGAGTTCGCGGAGGTTTTCCGCAAAAACGCGAATCGCCTCTTCGTCGGCTTTCTTTTTGAGAAACATCCTCGCTTCTCCCTCCATAGCAAAACAAAGGAGGCGTTTGTAGGAGTCGTGGACAGCGGTGCGGACTTGTTGGGATGCGGGGGATTTTCCGTTGACGAAGCGGCGTTCCAGCAGTGCGGTCGCCTCTTCTTCGGGAGGGGTGAGGCGGGCGTAGAGGAAGCCTTCGGTTTCTCCGCGGCGGATGGCGAGGATGCGGTGGGAGGGGGCAGTTTTTCCGGGTTCCTGCCAGTCGAAATAGTCTTTGTATTTTGCTGCTTCCTCTTCTTTGCCGGAAATCACCTTAGATTTTAGCACGCCTTGCCGGGAAAACAGTTCGCGCAAATCCGCGCGTGCATCGGCGTCGTCGCTGATGCGTTCGGCCAAGATGTCCCTGGCACCAGCGAGGGCGGCGGCGAGGTCGGGCACTTCTTTTTCCGCGTCAACAAAAGCTGCCGCTTCTTTTTCCGGATCGGTCGTTTCCTCTTGGGCATGGAGGAGATCGGCGAGAGGTTCTAGTCCCCGTTCCTTCGCGATGGTGGCGCGGGTGCGTTTTTTTGGGCGGAAGGGGAGGTAGATGTCTTCGAGGGAAGAGAGGGTTTCCGACGCGTTGATTTTCGTTTGCAGTTCGGCGGTGAGGAGTTTTCTTTCCGAAAGAGAAGCGAGGATTGTTTCGCGGCGTTTGTCCAATTCCGCGAGTTGGGTGATGCGGTCCCGGATTTTTGTGATTTGGACTTCGTCGAGTTCGCCCGTTCGTTCTTTGCGGTAGCGGGCGATGAAGGGGACGGTCGCCCCTTCTTCGAGCAGGACGGCGGTGGCGGCCACTTGGCGGATGTCCAGTTTCAGTTCTTCGGTGATTCGGGTAATGTGCTTCTCTATCATGGGTCGGAATTCGACCCTGTATCTTGTTGGGAAATCTCGTCCCGTCAATCCCGCATTTTTTTATTGTTCCGGGGAGAAGAGGGCGGAGAAGCGGACGAGGAAGCGGAAGAAAAACGGGGATTTTTCGTAGCGGCAGAGGTCTTCTTCCACGGATTGGGCAAAGTCCTTTTCCAGCATCGTTTGCACTTCTTTCCCGAATTGCTGGTCGCAGGTCACGACGCCTTGCTCGAAGTTCAAAAAGAAAGAGCGGTAGTCGAAGTTGATTGTTCCGACCATGGATAAGTCGTTGTCCACCAGCAAGATTTTTTGGTGCATGAAGCCGTGTTTCATGCGGGAGACGCGGATGCCCGCCTGCCGTAGCAGGGGGTAGTAAACGAACGAAGAATACCAGGGGAGCTTGTGGTCGGCCATGCCGGGCAAGAGGATGCGGACATCGATCCCGCGCAGGGCGGCGTGCTGGAGTGCTTGGCGTGTCGCCGCGTCGGGGACCATGTAAGGGCTGGCGATCCATATCCTTTCTTTCGCCTCGCGGATCGCCCCGGTGTAAATGACGGGGCAAATTTCGATTTCGTCTGCCGGCCCGCTCCCGAAGGAGAAAACTTGTTTGTTCTCGCCTGTCGGTTCTGGTTGGACGATAGGGATTTCTGGGAGTTCTCCGGCGATGTAGTGCCAGTCTTCAAAAAAGCCGGCGAGGAGGGGTAGGACGGCGGGGCCTTTCAAGTGGATGTGGGTGTCGCGCCAAGGACCGAAGCGTTTGCTTTTGCCCAAGTATTCGTCGCCGACATTCAGTCCACCCGTAAAAGCTTCGTTTCCATCCACTAGCACCAATTTGCGGTGGTTGCGGAAGTTGATTTGGAAGCGGACGCCGATTTTTCGGTTCGTGACGAACGGAAAAATTTGGACGCCCGCCGCCGCGAGGCGTTCGCGGTAAGAATCGGTCATCAGCTTCGAGCCCACGGCATCGTAAAGGAAAAAAACCTTCACACCACGGGAGCGGGCATCGAGCAAAATTTCCTGGAATTCCTTGCCGATCTCGTCGTCGTTGACGATGTAAAATTGCACGATGACAAATTCCTTCGCGTTTTTAACGGCATCGAAAATCGCGGCGAAAGTTTCCTTTCCATCGATGAGCAAACGGGTGGAGTTTCCCGTTGTGGCGGGCAGTCCGGTGACTCTTTCGCAGAGGCGGGTCAAGTCCTGGAACTCCTCGCGGAAAATGCAGCGGTGCCTTTCCATCAAAGACCAGATTCTTTGTTTCGCCCTATCGAGGGGGGAGTTTCCGTTTCCTGCGAGGGTGTAACCCCAGAAGCGGTTTTGTCCGAAAACGAGATAGCCCAAGATGCCAAAGATGGGCAGCATGACCAGGGCGATGCCCCAAGCAAAAGCGGATTGCGGGGTGCGCGAGTGCATGATCGCATGGACGGCCAAGAGGATGCCGATGACCTCGATGACGAAGTAAAGGAAGACCCAAGTGCTGTAAAGGTAAGTTCCCAAGGAAGACAGGAAAGAAAAAAACTCTTGAGGCATGAGAGAAAAAACGGGCTGGCGAGGCGAGTTTTTTCTAGCATTTGCGGGAGATTCGCAAGCAAGAACGAAAAAGCGGCGAGCTTTTTTTGCGGGGGAGATGCAGGGCCATCACGCACGGTTGATTTATCGCCGAAAATCGTGCATAGGTGGAAGAATGTCCACCGAACCCATTCACACCAACCTGCCAGACTCCGGCGGGCACTTCGGTCCCTACGGGGGTATGTTTGTCCCAGAAACGCTCATGACTTCTTTGCAAGAGCTTGCGGCGGAATATGAAACGGCTGCAAAAACTGCGGCGTTCCAAGACGAACTGGCCGCGCATTTGCGCGATTTTGCCGGGCGTCCCACTCCCCTTTACTTCGCCGAACGGTTGACCGAGCGCATCGGAGGACCAAAAATTTATTTGAAGCGCGAGGACTTGCTCCACACCGGAGCGCACAAAATCAACAACGCGCTCGGCCAAATTTTGCTTGCTCGCAAGATGGGAAAAAAAAGAATCATCGCGGAAACAGGAGCCGGGCAACACGGGGTGGCGACGGCGACGGTCGCGGCGCGGTTCGGGTTCGATTGCGTGATTTACATGGGGGCGGTCGATATGGAACGGCAGGCGCTCAATGTTGCCAGGATGCGGTTTTTGGGGGCGGAAGTCGTGCCGGTCACCGCCGGGCAGGCCACGCTCAAGGAGGCGATCAACGAGGCCATGCGGGATTGGGTGACCAATGTCCGCACTTCCCATTACATCTTGGGTTCCGCGCTCGGCTCGCATCCTTACCCCATGATTGTGAGGGACTTCCAGCGCGTGATCGGAGACGAAACCCGTGCTCAGATACTCGAAAAAGAAGGCAGGCTCCCCGATGTTATCGTCGCTTGCGTGGGGGGCGGGAGCAATGCGATCGGGATGTTTTACCCGTTTGTCGGGGATGCGGGCGTTGCTTTGGTGGGGGTGGAAGCCGGCGGGGAAGGGATTGTTCGCGGCAAGCACGCCGCCCGTTTTCAAGGCGGGAAGCTGGGGGTTTTGCAGGGGACGAAGACATGGGTTTTGGCGGATGACGACGGGCAGATCGAGCTGACGCATTCGGTTTCGGCGGGACTCGACTATGCCGCCATCGGACCCGAACACAGCTATTTGCGTGACGCGGGCCGGGCGAGTTACGATTACGCGACCGACGAAGAAGCGTTGGCGGCTTTCCGTATTTTGGCGGAGACCGAAGGTATTATTCCCGCGTTGGAAAGCGCGCACGCCATCGCATGGATTTTGAAACGCGGGGGCGAATATTCTTCGGGCAAGCTCGCGGTGGTGAATCTTTCGGGGCGCGGGGATAAAGATGTGCAACAGGCTGCGCAGATTTGCGGAATTTGAGAGCCGTCCCCGAGAAATTTCCCGTTTTATGAACTCGAAAGAACCCACAGCAAATCCTTTTCGCGAAGGCCTTTCCAGCCGCACCGTCCCCGAGCCTTGCTCGGTGATCATTTTTGGCGCGACGGGAGATTTGACCCGCCGCAAGCTGATTCCCGCCCTTTACAACTTAGCCGCAGACGGGAACTTGCCTTCTTCGGTAAAAATCATCGGGTTCGCCCGCAGGAGCAAAAGCGACGGGGCGTTTCGCGCCGATCTGGAAGAGGCGACGCGGCAGTTTTCTAGGCAACCCGTGGACGACGCGGTTTGGGAGACTTTTGCAGACCAGGTTTTTTACCATTGCAGCGAGTTCGACGACTTGGAGGGATACCGTTCTCTTTCGGCCAAGCTCGATGCGATGGATAAAAAAGAGGGGACTTGCGGGCGCCGTCTTTTCTATATGGCAGCGGGGCCCGACCAGTTCCCGAGCATTTTAAAAAACCTCAGAGAAAGCGGGTTGAACAAAGCGCCGGAAGGCGGTTGGGCGAGGGTCATTTTAGAGAAGCCTTTCGGGAAAGACTTGCCGACGGCGCGGGAGTTAAACCGTTTGGCGGGAGAGGCTTTTCCCGAAGCGGACACCTTTCGCATCGACCACTACCTCGGAAAAGAAACGGCGCAAAACATCATGGTCCTGCGGTTTGCCAATTCGATTTTTGAAGGAATGTGGAATGCGCGTTGCATCGACCATGTGCAAATTCTTTCGAGCGAGCCATTGGGGGTCGAAGGCCGGGGCGGGTATTACGACAAATCGGGGGCGCTACGCGACATGGTGCAAAACCACCTTTTGCAGCTCCTGTGCTTGACAGCGATGGAACCGCCGACGGATTTGTCAGCCAACTCGATTCGAGACGAAAAGGTGAAAGTGTTGCGTTCCTTGCGCCCGATTCGTCGCGGGGGTAGCTTGCCGGTGGTCGTCCGAGGGCAATATGCGGAAGGGGCAGTCCACGGGAAGCCCGTTCCCGGTTATCGCCAAGAGGCAGACATCCCGCCCGATTCGGCGACAGAAACTTATGTCGCCCTCGAAGTGAATATCGACAACTGGCGGTGGGCGGGCGTGCCCTTTTTCATTCGCATCGGAAAACGGTTGCCAAAATTCGCGACGGAAATCGCCGTTCATTTCAAGGCGGTTCCGCCGGTTTTATTTCAAGGGATTTCAGGGGGATTGGACCACAATGTTTTGGTGATTCGCATTCAGCCGGACGAAGGGGTTTCGTTGCGAATGTCCGCAAAAATGCCCGGTTCCAGCCTGCGGATCGAGCCGGTGAAAATGGATTTTCATTATGGCACTTCGTTCGGCAAAGCCAGCCCGGAGGCTTACGAGAGGCTTTTGCTCGATGCCATGAGCGGTGATGCGACGCTCTTCGCCCGTTGCGACGAGGTCGAGGAAGCGTGGCGTTTTATTGACGAGGTGCGGGAAGGGTGGGATGCGGACGATGCGGGGCTCTGTTTTTATCCCGCAGGTTCTTGGGGACCGGAAGAGGCGGACGCGCTTTTGGCCCGTCACGGTTTGACATGGAGGCGCGTGTGAGCACCGTTGACCTGTTTAGCCGCGTGGGGATGCCCGTCCCTATCGCGATCATCGAAAAGGAGTTAGCGCAACTCTGGGATGCGAGCAACGACCACAAAAGCCGCGCCTCGCTGATCAATCTGATGATTTACACCGAGAGCCGCGAGTCGCTTTTGGAAAACACGGAAATGATCAACGCCATCACGGCGGAGCACGCTTGCAGAGTCCTTCTCGTCTTGGCCGAACCGCACCATCCCGAAAGCAGCGTGCGCGCATGGATTGGTGCCCACTGCCATTTCGTCGGCAAAGGAGACCGGCAGCTTTGCTCCGAACAAATCACTTTTCATTTGCAGGGGCAAGCCACCGAAGGGTTGTCAAACTTGGTGTTTTCGCATTTGGACTCCGATTTGCCGCTGGTTCTCTGGTGGCAACCCCCGATTCCGCAAATCGTGGACGAGAAATTTTGGAGGTGGGTGGACAGGGTGCTTTACGACAGCGCGACATGGGAAAGCCCCGCTTTCAGCATTCGTAGGATCCGAGAAATTGCCGATTGCAGGAAAGGCGGTTGCGCCGGGACTTCCCGCATTACCCCTTGCGATTTGGCGTGGACGCGTCTGCACGAATCCCGTTTCGCTTTTGCGAATTTATTCGATCAAGCCGCCGCGCAGAAAGAGATAAAAAAAATCCAGCGGGTGCGGGTGTTTCACGGCGAAGGGTATCGGGCAGATGCCGTTTTGTTTCTCGGTTGGCTGGCATCGTGTTTGGGGTGGCGGTATTTTTCGGGAAGAGAAAAACCGCTTTTCGTCGATGCGGGCGGAAAAAAAGTGCCCGTGGAACTCGAATCCATGCCCGGCGTGGCAGGTTTCCAGAGTTGCGAAGTTTTGGTGGACGGACATTTTTTCCGGGTGGAAAGGAAGGACGATTATTTCCGGTTGATTTCAGGGGAACCCGGCGCGGAAGGAACCGCCCAAACGGTTTGCGCCAAAAGAGAAAGCAACACGGACATATTGCTGGCAGAGTTGGGCAGGAGCGGTTCGCACCCCCTCTATTTTCGTTCGCTCGACTTGATCGAAGAGCTTCTGTGATTTTGGCGCAGAGGCTTCCAGAAGCAAACACGCTCCCATAAATCCAAACGCAACTCCGAATGAGAATCGCTTAGAATATCCGGAGAGCTTTTCTTGTTGGAATCGTTTATGAAAAAAATAGGTAGTCGAGCTTGTCTTTTTGCCCCCGGTTTGCGTTCTCAGACCAAACGAGTTATTGCCGATAGCGCCTCGGGCTTCCCCAAATCCTCATGTAAGCCACATTCTTATTTGCAAGTTCTTGAATAACAGCACGATTCAAAAGCGTATCAAAAGATTCTGCGTAGGGGATGAGCGGCTTTTTGGGAATGCTGTGGGATGAACCGAAGCCAGTGCGGTTTTTTGGCGCATCAAGGCAACTCCGGTAAGCCCAGCTCCCGGAGAAAAGCGTTGTGCTTCTGCGTCGCCGTTTGGATCTCTCTTTCAATTTTCACCAATTCGGCATGAGTCGCAGTCAGATCAATTTCCTCCTCCTCCACGGTTGTGCTGATGTAGCGGGAGATGTTGAGGTTGAAGTCGTTTTTCTCGATCTCCGCCATCTCCACGCACCGGGAGTAGCGCGGCTCTTCTTTGCGGAACTGGTAGGTTTCGATGATTTTTGAAATGTGCTCGGGCGCAAGCTGGTTCTGCCGTTTGCCTTTGATAAAATGCTCGGCGGCGTTGATGAAGAGCACATCGTCGGGCTTTTTGCATTTCTTGAGCACGAGGATGCAGACGGGGATGCCGGTGGAGTAGAAGAG
>DYNR01000093.1:0-1400 GCA_020720945.1 Chthoniobacter flavus
GCGGGCAGACCCTCCTTCGTGTAAAGGGACATGATAGGATAAGGAGCCCAAGCGTAGCGGACTGCTTTCGGCGAAGAAATGCCGGGGGCTGAGAGCGTGATTTGGTCGGGTCCAGTGATGGATGCTTCTGCCCAGGCCCACGCATTCCCATCGCCGCTGATCGCGAACCCGCCAAGCGAGTCCCCTTTGCGGACGAGACCGCCTCCGACGGAGTCAAAAGTGATCACGGCCTTGTCGCCCGAGATTTTCATTTCTTTGAAAACAGGCGAATGTCCCGCGATGTTTTGGCCGTAAACTTTTTGGCGGGCAAGCAATGCAAGCCGTTCTCCGACAGGCTTTTTATTTGCTGGATGGATGTTCTTTTTATCGTTTTCATCGCCGAGGTCCGCGTTGCAAGAAGCCCACACAGACGAAAGTTTTTTCTCCAAATCCATCAGGCCTTCCCGAGTTTCCGGTGCTTTGGATTTCGATTTCTTGGGGTCGGGGTCGGATTGCGCCTGCCCGGAAGAATCGGCAGGATGCACCTGGTTGAGCAGGACGGCAAAATCGCTCCCCCATTGCTCCCTCCAATCTTTGACGAGAACTTCTGCCTTCGGACCGTCGATGTCGTCCAAATACCACACCAGTCCGCGGATCGCGTAGGGAACCAGCGGGGCGACATGGGAGTTCCACAAAATGCCGGGCTTTTTGTTGTCGGCGTAATCGCCCGCGCCTTTTTTGTGGTATTCCGCGCTCGCTTTTTCGTATTCGCCATCGCCCGCGCTACCGCCAGGCTTGCCATTGGAAAACGCCTCGAACGCCTCGTTGCGAATCCACAGCGGGGCACTGCTGCCTCCCCAGTTGTTGGTGATCACGCCAACGGGAACCCCCAGAGCTTTTTGCAAATCGGAACCGAAAACGACGGAAATCGCGGGATACCCTCGGATGGAAGAATCGGTCGCGACCACCCACCCTTTGGAGTCGAAATCTTGCTGGGGTTCGGGTGCCGGTTTTTTCGTATCAACTTTGATCATCCGCAGTTGGGGGGATGCCATGGTGGCGACTTGATTTTCGATTTCTGTGTCCGCGGTTTTCATTTGTTCGACCATTTTTCCGATGGTGATACTCCATTGCGAACGCCCGCCGCAGAGCCAGACTTCTCCGACCAGAACATTCTTGGCGGCAACGCGTTCCGCACCGCACGCCGCCGTCAAATCCGCCCCGGCAGCATCCGCTTTCATCGGTTTTAACATCACCTGCCACCTGCCGGAATCGCCCGCTTTCGCCGTCGCTTCCTGGTCTTTGAACCGGACGGTCACTTCTGCCCCCGGAGCCGCCCACCCCCAAACAGGCACCTCCTTCTCCCTTTGCAAAACGCCGTTGTCGCCAAAAATTTTTGCGAGTTTTAACGGGGGAGTCTG
>DYNR01000093.1:1500-8556 GCA_020720945.1 Chthoniobacter flavus
CTCTTTTTTGCTATCTTTTCCGCTTTTTTTCTCAATACTCGCAAACCGTGATAACACAGAAAAAAATGGGATTGGGGATGGCGACCGTTTTGGTTTTGGTAAACATGGTCGGAACGGGGATTTTTCTTTTGCCTGTCAGCATGGCATCCGTGGGTTCGATCTCGATTTTGGGCTGGGGAGTCGCGTGCGTCGGCGCCGCTGCCATCGGTCTGATGTTTGCGATGCTCGGCGCAACAAAACCCGAAGCGGGAGGCCCTTACGCTTACGCTAGGGAAGCTCTAGGCCCCTACCTCGGCTTCCAGACAAACTACATTTACTGGTCGGCAAACTTGGTTGGAAACATCGCCGTCGCGACGACCGTGACGGGATATTTCACCGAACTGTTCCCCGTTTTTTCCGGGACATTCCGCGAGACCATTTGCACGATCGCTATTATTTGGTTGGCGACGGCAATCAATGTGGCAGGGCCCCGTTGGGTCGGTCTTTTTACCGGTTGGGGAACGGTTCTTGCAATGGTGCCTTTGCTGATTGTCGGAACGCTGGGGTGGTTCTGGTTCCAACCGGAAATTTTCTTGGCTGGCTGGAACCCGCACGGCGTTTCGGAATGGCACGCAGTTTCGGAAAGCGCGGCGTTCGCCCTGTGGGCTTTCATGGGAGTCGAAAGCGCTGCGGTCGCTTCGGGCGTAATCGAAAACCCGAAACGAAATGTCCCTCTGGCAACAATGATCGGTCTGGTAATCGCCGCCGTCCTCTATGTGGTCACTTGCACTGTGCTGATGGGCATTATCCCCATCGAACAACTGGCGAAATCGAACGCTCCTTTTGCCGTCGCAGCATCGCAAATCGCGGGCCCCATCGGCGGGATCGTCATCGCCCTCTGCGCCGTTTTCAAAGCAGGCTCTTCCCTGATCGGATGGACTCTGACCATTTCTCAATCGGCCAACGCCGCGGCCAAAGATGGTCTTTTTCCCAGCATTTTCGCCCAGGCGGACGCCCGCGGCATCCCCGTCAAAAATTTGCTGGTTTCGGGTGTCTTAATGACGGGAATCGTGCTCGTCACAATCTCTTCTTCCCTGAGCCAGCAATTCACGCAAATCATTGATATGGCGATCATTTTGACACTGCTCCCCTACATGTATAGCGGTGTCGCCTTCCTGAAAATCAGCAATGTTGCCGGCTGCGCCCGCTGGCACCATTACCTGGTCGTATCCATCGTTGCGGTGGTGAGCGTTTATTGCCTCTGGGTCGTCGCGGGATCGGAAGCGAGCTTGACCAGAAGCGCCCTGATTCTTTTGCTGGCGAGCGTGCCTCTCTACCCGCTCATCACAAAAATGAAAACGGGCGAAAGCTGATGCCCCGCGTTTTTCCTGCCGAGAAGGGCGGCGTGACGATGCTGCAACCAGTTGAAAATCAATCGGTTCGCCAAGAAAACCCCATGCCCTTCCCCACCCGCAATCTTCGGGCAGCTTCCCGCAATTTTCCTCCATCGGAACCTGCTCAGGTTAAACTTGACCTCCCGCGCTGCATGATGTTGAATCGCCACCGCTTCGGGACGGCGGTTTTACCCCGTCGGTCGCCAGACGGCACCTTCCGATCTCTTCTCGATTTAAAATTACACCTATTATGAAAACGCTTCTCCTCACTAACGAATATCCTCCCAATGTCTATGGCGGTGCCGGTGTCCATGTCGATTACCTCAGCCGCGAACTCGCCAAGCAAATCGAGGTGGAAGTGCGCTGTTTCGGCGAACAAAAACTCAGCAAACCGGGCCTGACCGCCACGGGTGTCCCGCTCGATAAATCGAAGTTCGCCTGCCCCCCCCAACTCGTCCCTGTCCTGGGAGCGGCGCAACGATGCGTCGATTTCAACGCGAAAACCATCGACGCAAATGTTGTCCACTGCCACACTTGGTACACCCATCTCGGCGGGATCATGGCAAAGCTCAATTACGGGATCCCTCTGGTCATCACCGTCCATTCTCTGGAGCCCCTCCGCCCGTGGAAACGGGAGCAACTCGGCGGCGGTTACGATTTCAGCGTCTGGGTGGAAAAAACCGCGATGGAAATGGCGGATGCCGTCATCGCCGTTTCCAAAGAAACCGCAGCAGACATCCGCCGTCTCTTCAATGTCCGCGAAGACCGTTTGCACATCATCTACAACGGCATTGATCTGGACGAATACCACGCCGTGCCAGAAAAAAACGCGCTCAAACGCCTCGGGGTCAACCCTCTCGAACCCTACGCCCTCTTCGTCGGGCGCATCACGCGCCAAAAAGGCATCATCCATTTAGTCAACGCCATCAAGCACTTAGACCCAGGATTTCAGGTCGTCCTTTGCGCCGGAGCACCGGACACCCCGGAAATCGCCGCAGAAATGAAAGCCGCCGTCGCCAAAGCACAGGCCACCCGCCCCGGCGTTGTCTGGATCGAAGAAATGGTGGACAACCGCTCGAAAATCGAGCTTTACTCCCATGCTGGCGCGTTCGTTTGCCCTTCGATTTACGAGCCCTTCGGCATCATCAACCTCGAAGCGATGGCGTGCGGAACCGCAGTGGTCGCCTCGGCGGTCGGAGGCATCAAAGAAGTGGTCGTCCATGGCGAAACGGGCTACCTCGTTTCCCTCGAACAAATGCAGGAAAGCCCCTTTGAAGCACTGCACCCCGAACAGTTCTCCCGCGACCTCGCCGCCAGAATCAACGAGTTGATGGCAGACCCCGCAAAACGCAACAAAATGGGACAGGCCGGACGCCGCCGCGCCGAAGAGATTTTCTCTTGGTCGGCCATCGCGCGCCAAACGGTCGACCTCTACCAACACATCACGCCTTAATGAAGTTCGTCGATCAAATTCGCATTTACGCCAAAGCGGGAGATGGCGGCAGAGGAGGGTGCAGCTTCCGCCGAGAAAAATATATCCCAAACGGGGGGCCAGACGGCGGAAACGGAGGCAATGGCGGCAGTGTGATTTTGAAAGCGGACTCGGATACCAGCAGCCTAGTCGCCCTCTATTTCGAACCTCTCATCAAGGCGAAACCGGGCGGTCGAGGGCAGAGCAACGATTGCACCGGCAGGTCGGCAGACGACTTGCTCGTGCGCGTCCCCATCGGCACTCTAGTTTATGAGTTGCCCACCCCCAAAGCCCACGACCCGCTGGAAATCCCCGACGAGGATTCTTTGCCCGAACCCACCGAAAAAAAACGCATCGACCCCCGCCAACTCCAGGCGATCTTCGACCTTTCCGAAGACGGCCAAGAAGTTTGCCTCTGCCAAGGCGGACACGGCGGACGCGGCAACGCGACCTACAAAAGCTCGACCAACCGCGCCCCCCGGCAATTCACCGAAGGCGAACCCGGACAAGAAGGGTGGTTTCTCCTAGAGCTACAATCCATCGCTTTCGCGGGGCTCGTCGGTTTCCCAAACGCCGGCAAATCAACCCTCCTCAACGCCATCTCCGCCGCCCGCCCGAAAGTGGCATCCTACCCCTTCACCACCCTCCACCCGCACATCGGCGTAGTGGAAGTCGGTAACTACGAAAGAGTTACAGTTGCCGACATCCCAGGGTTAATCGACGGCGCACACGACAACCGAGGCCTCGGCCACGAGTTCTTGCGCCATATTTTGCGCTGCCAGCACTTGCTCTTCGTCCTCGACCTCGCGGGCTGCGATGGCAGAGACCCTGTCACCGACCTCGAAATCCTCCGCAAAGAGCTACGACTCTACGACCCCCTTCTCGCAGAAAAACCTTGGACGATTCTCGCGAATAAAACCGACCTCCCCGAAGCGGAAGAAAACCTCGCCGTCCTGCGCAACCGCTTCCCGCGCCAAACAATCCTCCCCGTGGCCGTCGGCATGGGCCAAGGAGTGGACGACATCAAAAAACTTCTGGCACAACTCGCGGAGAACGACAAATAATAGCGTTTCTTCACGCTATGACAGAAATCCATCCAACAGCAATCGTCGATCCCGCCGCCAAATTGGGCGCAAATGTCCGGGTCGGCCCCTATTCCATCATCGGTCCGGAAGTCGAAATCGGGGACGGTTCCGAAGTCGCTTCCCACTGCGTCATCGAAGGGAAAACCACCATCGGCACCAACAACAAAATCGGCATCGGCACCCTCATCGGCGCATTCCCGCAAGACCTCTCTTTCTCCGAAGAAATGAGGAGCGAAGTCCGCATCGGCGACAACAATGTGCTCCGCGAATATGTGACCATCCACCGGGGCACCAACGAAGGCTCCTCCACCGTTCTCGGAAACAATAATTTTATCATGGGAGGATGCCATTTCGCCCACAACTGCCAGATCGGAAACCACTGCATCTTCGCAAACAACAGCGTGCTGGGCGGCCATGTCCAATTCGCCGACCGCATCGTGACGGGCGGCAGCACCTTGTTCCACCAGTTCATCCGCGTCGGCACCTATGCCATGATCCGCGGCAGCACCGGTTACAGCAAAGATGTCCCCCCCTACACCGTCGGAAGCGGGATAAACGAAATCTCTGGCCTAAACACCGTCGGCCTGCGCCGCGCCGGCTTTTCTCCCGCCTTGCGCCAAGAAATCGCCCGCGCCTACGCCGCGATCTACCGCAACGGCATGAACATTTCTCAAGCCCTCGAAGAAGTTGCGAAAACCCCCTGGTCGCCCGAGTGCCAAGCATTCTTCGACTTCATCAAAACCGCTTCAACAAAAGGGGTTTGCAAGGCACGCACCGCATCGCGTCCCCCTACGGAATAACCTCTGCACCCCCGCAGGCTTCCCTTTCTTTTTCCTATGAAAATCCAACGCGCATTACTCTCCGTCTCCGACAAAACGGGGCTCGTCGATTTCGCCCGAGGCCTCCACAAATTAGGGGTCGAACTCATCTCCACAGGCGGCACCGCCAGAGACATCCAGGCGGCAGGCATCCCCGTCGTAGAAATTTCTTCCTTTACCGGCTTCCCGGAAATGCTCGACGGCAGGGTAAAAACCCTCCACCCAAAAGTCCACGGCGGCCTGCTTTTCCTCCGCGATAACCCCTCCCACTTGGCACAAGCCTCCGAGCACGGCATCCGCCCGATCGACCTAGTCGTCGTCAACCTCTACCCCTTCGTCGAAACCATCAGCAAAAAGGAAACCACCCTCGAAGAAGCCATCGAACAAATCGACATCGGCGGCCCCTCCATGATCCGCAGCGCCGCAAAAAACTACCGCTCCGTAACCGTCGTCACCGACCCCTCCGACTACGCGAAAGTCTTGGAAGAACTCGAAAAAGAAAACGGCGAAACCTCCCTGAAATTGCGGGAAAAACTCGCGACGAAAGCCTTTTGCACAACCTCCTCTTACGACCAGGCAATCTTCCGCTACCTGAACAACGAAAAACAAATCTGCGGCTCCTTCTCCATCGAGTTCCCCCTCGCCGGCCGCCTGCGCTACGGCGAAAACCCGCACCAAAACGCCGAGCTTTACGGCTCTTTCTTCGACTACTTCGAGCAACTCCACGGCAAGGAACTCTCCTACAACAACCTCGTTGACATCAGCGCCGCCGCCTCCCTCATCCAGGAATTCGACCAGTCCCCCACCGTCGCGATCCTCAAGCACACCAACCCTTGCGGCGTAGGCTCGGACCCCGACCTCCGGGTCGCTTGGGACAAGGCTTTCTCCACAGACCGCCAAGCCCCCTTCGGCGGCATCATCATCTGCAACCGCCCCGTCACCGCAGATTTGGCAAAAGCGATCTCCCAGATTTTCAGCGAAGTGATCATCGCCCCAGACTTCGATCTCGAAGCCCGCTCCCTCCTTCAAAAAAAGAAAAACCTCCGCCTCATGCGCGCTCTCCGGGCTTTGCCAGAAAACGGCAGAGACATCCGCAGCGTCCCCGGCGGCGTGCTCGTCCAAGACTCCGACTCCGCCGACCTCGCGGGACTCGAACACAAAGTCGTCACCAAACGCCCCCCGACAAAAGAAGAGCTGGAAGCAATGCTCTTCGGGTGGAAAGTGGTCAAACATGTGAAAAGCAACGCCATCGTGTATGCCGCCAAAGACCGCACCCTCGGCATCGGCGCAGGACAAATGTCGCGCATCGACAGCTCTCGCATCGCCGTTTGGAAGGCCGGTGAAGCCGGCATCCCCCTCAAAGGTTGTGCGGTTTGTAGCGACGCTTTCTTCCCTTTTCCCGATGGTCTGATTGCCGCTGCCGAAGCGGGCGCAACTTGCGCGATCCAACCGGGCGGTTCCGTAAAAGACGAAGAAGTGATCGAAGCGGCGAACAAATATTCCATCGCCATGGTCTTCACGGGCAACCGTCACTTCCGCCATTGACCGCCATGATCCGTTTGGGTGTCAATGTCGATCATGCGGCGACTCTCCGCCAAGCCCGCTACCGCGAAAATCCGGAAGCGTTCAACGCCGAACCCGCCCCCATCGCCTTTGCTCTCGATGCCGAATGCGCGGGAGCGGCAGGCATCACCGCTCACCTGCGCGCCGACCGCCGCCACATGCAAGACTCGGATTTAGAAAAACTCCGCGCCCAAATCCGCACGAGGCTGAACTTGGAAATGGGCAACACCCCGGAGATCTTGAATTTCGCGCTCCACCTGAAACCGGATGCCGTTTGCCTCGTCCCCGAAAACCGCGAAGAAGTAACCACCGAAGGCGGATTGGATTGCGCCGGACAAATCGACGACCTCGCTCTTTCCGTCCATATCCTGAAAGAAGCGGGCGTTTGCGTAAGCCTTTTCATCGACCCCGAAGAAACCCAAGTCCATGCGGCTTCCGCAATCGGGGCAGATTTTATCGAACTTCACACAGGGGCCTATGCGAATGCTCTCCCAAGCTCAACCCAAGCATCCGAAGAACTCCAAAGACTTGAGGCATCGGCGCGCCTGGCTTTTTCCCTCGGTCTGCGAGTCAATGCCGGGCACGGCCTCAACTACCAAAATGTCCTTCCGATCTGCCGCCTCCCCCACTTGGAAGAATTAAACATCGGCCATTCGATCGTTTCTCGCGCTCTCTCTACCGGCATTAAACAAGCGGTCAAAGAAATGCTCGCCCTCTTTCCCCAGTAATTTCCGCTCCGACTTTTC
>DYNR01000359.1 GCA_020720945.1 Chthoniobacter flavus
TGATTTTCGTAAATTTTCCTTGTCGCAAAACGACAGTTATTTTCCGCAAAATGATAGTTATTAGGCGGAGTTTTAACGGGCGGATAATTCGAGCCAGCCAGGGTTTGCTTCGGCGTGGGCGGCGATTTCTGCGAAGATTGTTTCGAGGTTGATTTCCGGTTTCCAACCAAAAGAGGCTTTTGCGCGAGACGCGTCCATGACCATCCACGGGATGTCGAAAGCGCGGGGGGCGGGGGAAGGAGTGACTTCCCTTGGTCCGAAACGGTTTTTGCACCATTCGCTCAGTTGCGCCAAAGAGAAGCGGTTTTGCAGGCCGCCGCCGAAGTTCCAAACCGCCCGGTCTTTCGGGGTTCCGATTTTCATTTGGAGGAGGATTGCCCGCCCTAAATCGTCCGGGTGAAAGGCGTCCCTCACTTGGGCGCCCGTCCCGTCAAACCCGATGTAGCGGAGGGGGCGTCCGTGGTGCCATGAGTGAATCCAAAACGCGATGATGCCTTGGTCCGGGCGTCCGAATTGCCCGGCACCCGCCAAGACCCCGCAGCGGTTGATCCAAGTGGGAAACCCGAAGGTCGCCCCGTATTCGAGTGCCATCGTCTCGCTGGCGAGTTTTGTTGCTCCGTAGAGAGAAACGGGGGGAGCGGTAGAAAAATCCTCGCTGACTCCGAGGGCGGAAATCCCGGTCGGCAACGGGGCATCTTCCGACAAATGGTAGGCGTTTTTTTGGTTTGTGACGGGCAGGGTTGCAAGAGACGGGATAGAATAGACCCTGCTGGTGCTCAGGAGGACCAGTCCCGCCGAGTGGCGTTTGCAAAACTCCAGGAGTTCCAGCGTTCCGCCCAAGTTGTGGGAAACCAGTTGGCGCGAGCTAGTTAGGCCGTCCACGCCGGCGAGGACGCTCGGGTTTGCCGCGGCATCGATCACCCAATCTGCTTTCGGGAGAACTTCCAGATCCGCGTGGGAGCGGATGTCGCCATGGAAAATGCGAACCCCTTTTTTTTGCAGGGCGGGGCGGTTGCTTTCGCTGCCCGAGCGCAGGAAGTTATCGATGCCAAAAATCTCTGCACCTTCGAGCGAATCTGCGAAAAACGAGGCGAGGCGACTTCCGACAAACCCGCAAATGCCGGTGATAAAAATTTTCATGCGCCCATGCGGTTTTCCCAGGCTGCCACGATTTGGCGGATCGTTTCTTCCAGCGATTGCGTGATGTCCCAACTGGGGTAGTGCTCCCGCATTTTTCGCAAGTCCGAGTAATAGCAGATGTGGTCGCCCGCCCTGTTTTGATCCACATAGGTGTGGACCTGTTTTTTTCCGGTGAAGCGCTCCACGGTCGCGAAGGCTTCGAGGATGGAGGTGCTGTTCGCTTTTCCTCCCCCGAGGTTATAGACTTCCCCGGAGCGAGGGGCATCGACGAAAGCCGCCATGAACCTTGCGACATCGAGGGAGTGGATGTTGTCGCGCACTTGTTTCCCTTTGTAACCGAAGACCTTATATTCACGGGACTCGAGGTTGCATTTGACCAGGTAGGAAAGGAAGCCGTGGAGTTCTACGCCCGAGTGATTGGGGCCGGTGAGGCATCCGCCGCGCAGCGCGCAGGTCGGCATCCCGAAGTAGCGACCGTATTCTTGCACCATCACATCGGCGGCGACTTTCGATGCACCGAAAAGCGAGTGCTTCGATTGGTCGATAGAAAAAGTTTCTGCGATGCCGTGTTCGTAAGTGGGGTCGGCGTAGTCCCATCGGGTTTCTTTTTCAACGAGAGCGATGCGGTTTGGGGCGTCGCCATAAACCTTGTTGGTGCTCATGTGGACGAAGGGGGATTCCGGGCAGAACTGGCGTGCGGCTTCCAGGAGGTTGAGCGTGCCGGTTGCGTTCGTGTCGAAGTCATCGAAAGGGATTGCCGCGGCGCGGTCGTGCGAGGGTTGCGCGGCCGTGTGAACGATTGCTGTAGGGCGGATTTCTTTGATTAAATCCAAGACTCCACGCCGGTCGCGGATGTCTAGTTCGTGGTGGGAAAAACCCGATAACTCGCGGGAAAGCCGTTCTTGGTTCCAGCGGGTATCGCCTTGTTCGCCGAAAAAAACAGCCCGCTGATTGTTGTCGATCCCGTGGATTGCGTAGCCGAGTTCTTTCGTAAAATAGCAGCAGACCTCCGAACCGATCAGCCCAGAAGAGCCCGTCACCAATAGGTTTTTCTTTGTCATAACAGAGGAACTTCCTACCTGTTTCGGAGCAGGCTGAAAAGGCAATTTCTCG
>DYNR01000094.1 GCA_020720945.1 Chthoniobacter flavus
GAACAACTCCTTTAGGTATTCAAGGGTTCGATGCTGGGGCGGCATCTGGGATGTTCTTGGTATTTGGGTTTTCCCCGTTTTTTTCGAGCAGTTCCCGCATGACTTTTTGGAGTGCGACGGGGCTGAAAGGCTTTGTCATAAAGTCGGCGACTTGAAGACCTTCGGCGGCTTGGCGGATGAGGGTTTGGTCGCGGGCGGTGAGCATCAGCACGGGGATCGAGTCTCCGCCGGGAAGTTTTCGGATGCGGCGGAGGGTTTCCACGCCGTCCATATTCGGCATCGAGTAGTCTAGGATCATGGCATCCGGGAGCGTTTTTTCTTCGATGAATCGGAGAGCTTCTTCGCCATTGCGGGCGGATGCGATGGTTGCGCCGATGGTTCGCAGGGTGGCTTGCAAGACGCGGATGATGAGGTCTTGATCGTCAACTAGGAGGATGGTTTTTGGCATAGGCGGGAGAGAGGAGAGGGGAGAGTTTTGGTTTAGATTTTGGTTTAGAGAGTGCGGGAAATCAAGATTGCGGTGCGGTCGTCGGAAGGGGCAGCGCCCCCCGTGAAGATATTGACTTGTTCGAGGAGTTCTTCAAGAGCATCCTTCGAGGAAACCAAGTTTTTTTCCGAGAGCGCAAATTTCACACGGTCGTAGTCAAACATTTTTCCGGCGTGGTTTTCGGCTTCCACGATCCCGTCGGTGTAAAGCAAAATGCGGTCGCCGCGATGGAACGCGAAGGTTTCCGAAGCATAATCGGAATCCGGGAAAACGCCGATCGGCAAGCCGGCAGCATCGATGTCCTCCATGGTTTTATCGGGGGATTTGCGTTGGACGATGGCGGCCAGATGGCCTGCGCTGGACAAAGTGATCCGGTCGTGATCGGGGGAAATTTTTACGCACACCATGGTGATAAACATTTCTAGGTGGATCAAGTCATCGCTCATGAGGCGGTTGATCGAAGCGACGATTTCGTGGGGTTCGTGTTTCCCCGTGCTGACGATGGCGCGCAGGTTTGTCCGGAGCATGGCGGCGAGCAAGGCGGCGGGGAGGCCTTTGCCCATGACATCGGCAATGACGCAGAGGGTGGAACCGTCGGGGAGGGGCAGTGTCTCGAAGTAATCGCCTCCGGCTTGAAGGGCGGGGCGGCAAGTGCCGAAAACATCCAAGCCGCGGAAGCCCGAAAAATCGCTCGGCATCAAAGAGAGCTGGATTTGGGCGGCGATTTCCAGTTCGCGCAAAGACCGTTCGTCTTCGGAACGGCGTTTTTGCAATGCGCCGAGTTCGGTGATGATCCCGAGATATTCGGCGACAGTGCGGGCGATTTTAAGTTTTCCCGCATCGAAAAACGAAGAAACGACATTTTTTCCGAGGAAGAGAATCCCGCGCCTGGCGTCTTTGAAAAGGATGGGGGCGATGAAGCCGCTCGCGATTTTTTTTGTTAGGGGGTCGGAAAGCGGGAGGTCGGAATCCAGCGGGATGGTGACTTCCTGCCCGGTGCGAAAAACTTCGGATTCCATTCCAAGAGAAGAAGTTTCGATGGCACCTTGCAAGGGGACAAGCGTTTTTCCCCACTGGTGGGAAAGTTTGAGGGAACCGCCGGAATCCAGGCGGACATAGGCGGTTCCCGCACCTGTGACGCTGCAGAGCCGTTCCAGCGCGCCGTCGATAAAGGCGTCCATGTCGGGGGCGGTCGCGAGCCATTCCCCCAGGCCGATCAGCGTGCTGATCATCTCGTAGCTGGCGACGAGTTCATCGGTCATTTCGCAGAGGGTGGCATCGGCTTGGCCAGGGATGTATTCCCACGGAATAGCGAAGCGTTTGCGGAGGATGAGGACATGGCCGGACTCGCTGGTTTCGTGGAGGATTTCGTCCGTCATCTGGCACATCAAAAAATGGCCGCGTCCGCCTTCGTCAAACGGGTCATCGGGAAGCAGGGGTTCGTAGTCCCATCCTTTGAAATCCGAGGGGTCTAAGACACGGAGTTCGGCATATTCCGGACGGATGTAGATGCGGGCGTGGAAAAATTTTTCTTGGGCGTTGGCGCAACCGTGTTCGACGGCGTTGTTGATGGCTTCCGCACAGGCCAGTTCAAACTGGCTTAAAAAAGTGGGGTCGGACACACCGTGGTCGCGGAGAAAGCCGATGAGTTGGCGGACGGAATTTCCGACATGGGCGAGGTCGGGGTCACGGATATCGAGGCAGCAACTGAGTTCGCAGTTCATGGAAACGAGGGGGTGGTGAAGGCGATTTTTACGAGGGATTTTTCTGCCATTTTTTGTCCTGCTTTTTCGGGTGCACCCGCTTGAAACGCCGCGTGCAACCATTCGTCGGGACGGTCGGCGGAGTGACACCCGTAAAGGTCCGAAAGGGCAAAAACGCCGGGGCGAACTGCCGCCAAGGCCGCGCGTGCGTCCGGCGGGAGAGATTCCCAATTTTCTGAAGAGCGGGGCAATATGCCGACAAGCCCGAGTTCCCCAGAAGCGACCATGCGAAACCACGCCGCCCGGCGAAGCAAGAGAGGACCCTGCGGGTAAGTGCTCAACGGAACATCCTTGTCGCGTCCGAGGCGGATGGTGTGCCGTTCGGGAGGGACACCTTTTGCGGCGAGTTTTGCAAAAACTTCGAGGATGGGGGCGAGGAGGGCGGCGGCGGCACGCGTGAGGAATGGGACGGAATCCGTTTTGTGAAGATTCGAAAGAACAAAGTCGTCCGTGACTTCTACGGCAGCACCTCGCTCGAAGTCCATCAGCAAACCGCCTTGCACGGCGACATTGTGCAAAGTTGTGTGGGAGCCGACATAGGTTTCACCCAAGACAACTGCATTAGAGACTTCCACATCTTCGTCCAAGAATGCGCCCGGACCGACGAACGCGTTGGGACCGATGCGGCAATTCGGGCCGATGCGGGCAGTGCTACCGATCCAGCAAGGAGGAGAAAAAACCGTATCGCAGGCGGCCTTTGCACCGGGGGCGAACCAGATGCCGGGGCGGTATTCGGCATCGAGATGAACCATGCCCGAAGAGCGTTTTTCCAAGCTGGCAACCTGGAGGGAAAACCAGTGTTGGAGCAAGTCGCGGGGGCTTTGCAAGGGGGGGCACGGCGAGGAACCTGGCAAGGTGTCCGCAACGATGCGGACGGTGTTTTCCGGGGTGTGCGGGGTCGAGTCCACTTCGATCGAACGAGACCAGAGGTTGCGTGCATCCAACCACTTACGCAAGCAGTGGGGGCGATCCACCGCTTCGATTGTGACCGAAGAAACCCCTTGGCGGACGGCTTCGTCCAGCCACCAAGCGAGGAGCGGTTTTTCGCAAACCGGCCAGAGGAGGAAGGGGAGGGGAGAGCGCCAGATCGTGTCGAGTTCCGCCCAATCTGGGGCGACCAGCCGCCATGCGGGCGGGTGCGGGTTTTCTCCTTCGAGGGAATCGTTCATGGAATCGTTGAAAGAAGGTTTTGGATTTTTTTCGGGACCGAAAATCAGTAAGCGCCTTTGCCGAGAAGAACGGCGGGGATAGTAAGCAGGAGGAGTTTCAAATCCGTCAGGATGCTCGAAGAGCGGATGTAATCGAGGTCAAGCCGCACTTGCCCGGCGAAGTCAATTTCGCTGCGTCCGCTGACCTGCCAAAAGCAAGTCAAACCAGGTTTTGCCAAGAGGCGCTGGCGGTCTTCGGCCGAGTATTCCGCGACCTCTCGGGGGAGGGGCGGGCGCGGGCCGACGAGAGACATTTGACCGATGAAAACATTCCAGAGCTGGGGGAGTTCGTCGATGGAGTATTTGCGGATAAACTTCCCGATTTTTGTCACTCGGGGGTCGTCCTTCATTTTGAAAATCACGCCGCCTTGCATTTCATTTTGCGCCATGAGCTTGGCTTTGACTTCTTCCGCATTGAGCACCATCGAGCGGAACTTCCACATCGGGAAGAGTTTACCGTGATAGCCGACGCGGGTTTGCCTAAAAAAAACGGGACCGCCGTCTTCTAGTTTGATGAGGAGGGCGGTGAGTGCCAAGAGGGGAGATGCGCAGAGAATGGCGGACGCGGAAACGGTGATGTCGAACACCCTTTTGAGCCCGTGGGCAAAGAAAAGAACCAATTTCAAAAGCAGGAGTTTTGCGCGCAGGCGCAGTTTGAGGTGCAGGCGTCCGCCCATGGTCGAACTGCGAATCCAGTAGTCGATGTTGTAATCGGGGAGGTTGGAGCGGTCTTTTTGATTCATGGTTTCAGGGACTGGCGGAAATGATTTTTTGTTGCGTGCGGCGGTTTGAAATTTGCATTGCAAAAAGGCGGCAACGGGTTCATGCTAGCCAGTATGTCAGACGATTTCCAGACAAAAGTCAGCGATAATGTATTGCACATCATCATCAATTTCCCTCGCTTGGATGCGAGTTCTTCGATTCCGTTGCGCCAGAAGCTCAACTTCGATTTGCCGCCGGAAGTCCGGAGGGCGGAGGTGGAAATGGGCGAAGTCCAGTTCGTGGACAGCTCCGGAATCGGTGTCTTGTTGAGCGTGTATCGCAAGTTACCGAAGGATGGCGCAGAAGTCGTCTTGCGCAATGTGCAAGCGGGCGTGCTCGCCGTTTTGGAACTCTTGCGTTTGCACAGGGTTTTCAAAGTTGAGTAGGCGCTGAAAGGCGGAAGGCTCTTGGCCGATGTCTCGATTTCTTTTTTGTGCTGGATTCGCGGTTTTTTGCGTTTTCGCCCAAGCTTCGCTATTTGCAGGAGAACCAAAAACTATGAGCACGACCGAATCGAAACAAGCCGTTGATTTAGAAAAAAAGAAAGCCGAGTTGTCGCCCGAACAATATCGGGTGGCGGTGCTGTGCGGGACGGAACCTCCTTTTCGGAACGCATATTGGGACAACAAAGAGGAAGGGATTTATGTCTGCGTCGTCTCGGGGAAGCCGCTTTTTGCATCGTGGGACAAATTTGATTCTGGCACAGGGTGGCCGAGTTTTACCCGTCCGATTGACGAAGGTGTGCTCGAAGAAGTGAAAGATGGTTCGCACGGAATGGAGCGAGTCGAAGTTCGTTCAAAGACGGGCGATAGCCACTTGGGGCATGTATTTCCCGATGGCCCAGGTCCGGAGGGTTTGCGGTATTGCATCAATTCCGCCTCGCTCCGCTTCATCCCTCTTTCAAAAATGGTCGAAGAAGGATACGGGGCATGGGTAAAGCCATCGCCCGAAGCGAAGAAGTAACGCGACTACAGAGCCTGCGGGGTTCTGCAAACTTCCAAATACCGCTTGCATTTGGCGGATTCCTGACGGAGGCTGTTGACAGATTGTGCGGTTTGATTGATAACACGACACTTAACCAGCCATGGACATTAAAAAACTGAAATTGGACGAGTCGCAGATCAACAAAATGACGGGAAGGATCATTCTACCGGCAGACGATGTGCCGCCTTCGCCCCCGCCTGTTGCCCATAAAGTCCAGATGCCCCGAGTCGCAAACACCGATGAAACGGGAACCGCTCCCACCCCTCCCATGGGCAGCGTTTTGGGTGGAACAGGAATTCCGGCAACTCCAGGCGTTTCGTATGTGCAACCTTCTCCCGTTTCTCCTGTCATGGCCTTGGTTGTCGGGATTTTGGTCACACTGTTAGTCGTTCAAACTTCTTGGCTTTTGTGGAGTCATTCGCAAGTGCAGGAATCCATGCGGGCAATGCACGACCAAATTTTAAAGTTGAACACGGAAGTCGGCGCGAGCGGCGAGGCACTGCGCGCAGCGACACGAGAAATCAACGAAATGAAAGTGATGATGGGACGGACAGTCGAGGAACAGAAGAACCAAGCAAAAATCACGGCGGCCATCAAGGCGCAGCTCGACTCGTTTGACAGCGATCCAGCACCAGTCGCAGCTCCGGTTCTCCCATAACTTTCACGCCCAGCGAACGGGCTTTTTCCAGCTTGCTGCCAGCGGATTCCCCCGCGAGCAAAAAGTCCGTGTTCTTGCTCACGCTCCCGCTGATTTTTGCCCCCCAGGAACGGAGTTCGTCCGCGATTTCGTCGCGGCTTTTTGAAAGGGTTCCCGTAATGACCCAAGTTGTTCCTGCGATGGGACTTCCGCTTTCTTCTTTCCGTTCAGGCAGCGGCGCGTAGTTTGCGCTTTTCGGATTGATTCCCCGTTTTTTCAGCCCCTCCAAAAGGGTTGCGCCGTTTTGCGAACAGAAAAATTCGCGCAAAGAAGTTGCCGCGACTTCGCCCAATTCCGAAGAAATTTTATAGGGGGCCAACTCGGTTTCCAGTTCGGCAACAAGGGGTTCGAGCTTTTCCTTTTTCGCTTTGCGGAACGCCGATTCCTCTTCGGAAATTTTGGTTTTCTTCGGGGTGAGTGGGTTGTTTTTGATCCAGGTTTTCAGGGCGGCGAGAGAGCCGACTTTTTCGAGGAGAGGGGAGTTAGGAATCTCGTCGAAAGAAGCGTGGAGGCGGGCGATTTCCAGTGCGATCGTTTCTCCGATTTGAGGGATTCCGAGCGCAAAAATCCAGCGGTTCAGAGGAATTTCTGAAACGGATTTACGGATGGAAGCCAAGAGGGTTGCCGCTCTTTTTTCGCCGAAGCGGCGGGGTTTCGATGCTCTGCCGTCCTGGAGTTGCGCGGGGTCCAGCGACAAATCCGCCAATGCAGCTTCCTGTAAATCAAAGAGTTCCAACAACGAAGTGGCCATTCCAGAAGAAACGAGTTTTTCGGCGACAGCGTCGTCGAGGCCTTCGATGTCCAGAGCTTTGCGAGCGGCGGCATGGGTGAGGCGAGTGACTGTTTGCGCGGGGCAAAAGAAATTTTCGCAACGCCAGGCGACAAAGCCTTCGGGTTTGCGGATCGGCCCGCCGCAAGACGGGCAACGGTGAGCGATGTGGTCGGGCAAGGAAAACGGAACCGTGTCTGCTGCGCGTTTTTCCTCGAGCACACGGAGGACTTCCGGGATGATTTCGCCCGCTTTGTGAATGACAACAAAATCCCCCAATCGGATGTCTTTTCGTTCGATTTCTTCTTGGTTGTGAAGGGTGGCGCGAGAAATCGTGGATCCGCTCAGCAAGACCGGTTCGAGTTCCGCCACGGGAGTGAGCACGCCCGTCCGCCCGACTTGCACGGTGATTCCGAGAAGACGTGTTTCCGCTTTTTCCGGCTCGTATTTGTATGCGATAGCCCAGCGTGGAGCTTTTGCCGTAAAGCCAAGTAACTCCCTTTGCGCAAAGGAATTAACTTTCAAAACTGCGCCGTCGGTATCGTAGGGAAAGCTGCGGCGGACCGAGTCGAGTTCGCGGATTGCCGCAAGTGCTTCCTCGGCGGTTTTTGCCACCCACCGTTTCTCAGAAGTAAGAAAACCCGATTTTTCCAAAAAAGCGAACATTCCCGCATGATCGGAAAACGGCAAATCGCGGCTTCCCGATGCGCTGTAAAAAATAGCGTTCAATCCGCGGCGTGCCACCTGTTTGGGGTCCAGCAACTTCAGAGCACCAGCGGCGGCATTGCGGGGGTTTGCCAGAGGTTCTTCTCCAGCTTCCTCTTTTAGCTGGTTCAATCGGGCAAACATTTCTTTCGAGAGAAAAACTTCGCCTCGGACTTCCATCCAGGCGGGAGCACCCTCCGGCAAGGAGCGGGGAATCGAGCGGATGGTCAAGATATTTTGCGAGACATCGTCGCCGCGCGTGCCGTCGCCGCGGGTCAGCGCATGAACGAATTTCCCGTTTTCGTAGAGCAGAGAAATGGCGAGGCCATCGATTTTTGGTTCCACAAAAAGCTCGGGCGGTTCCCCTTGCAAACCTTTGGCGATCCGGGAGAAAAACGCGGGGACATCGTGCTCCTTGTAGATGTTGTCCAAGCTGAGCATCGGCGAGCGATGCGGCTTTTGCTCGAATGCGGCGAGAGGGGATGCCGCGATTTTTTTTGTCGGGGAGGAGGGGTCATCGAATTGGGGAAAGCGGTTTTCCAATTCGGCGAGTTCGCGGTAAAGGGAGTCGTATTCCCAGTCCGAAATTTCTGGGCGGGCATCGTTGTAAAGCGCGTCGTGACGACGGATTTCCTTGCGCAAGAAAGAGATGCGTTCAGCGGCGGCGGAAGAATCGGTAAATGGGAACATGGATGATAAACGAGGTTGATGCGCCGAGGAAAGCCCCTGCGATATTTGCTGCCATATCCAAGGGGTCGGCCCCGTGGCGACCAGGGGTTAGAACTTGGTAAAACTCATCGCCGAAGCCGATGAGTCCCGTGATTAAAAAGGCGAGAAAGAAAGAGAAGGGAGAAAGTTTGTTTCCGGAAGATTGGAGGGCGGCGGAACAGAAGAAAGAGCCACCGAAAAAAGCGGCGATATGGGCGATTTTATCCATCCAAGGTAGCGCGAGGGTGGGGGAGAGCGCGTGCCGACTCAACGAGGAGACATAGAGCAAAGTCGCCAGCCACAAGAAAAAAAGCGACCAGCAGAGCAGGCGATAGCCGAGTTTCATTTTTTTCGGCTAGTGTCCAGCCAAGGTTGAAAGGACGCTTAGAACGATGGATTTTTGGTTCAGTGCAAGGCGGAAGCCCAA
>DYNR01000095.1:0-7213 GCA_020720945.1 Chthoniobacter flavus
GCGAGTTTTGCCGCGGATAGGCAGAGGGTTTTTTGGGCGGCGGCTTGGACTTGTTCGGCGGTGACGCTTTCGATTCCTTCCCGCCATTCTTCGCGGCCGATGATTCTGCCGTAGCGGATGAGCAGTTGGGCGGCGACATTGCAGCGGGTTTCCGTCCGTTCCGCCGCCATGTCGTAAGAGCCTAAAATGTAGTCCTTTGCCCGCCGCAATTCGGTGCCACGGCAGGTTTTTTCGCGCATTGCGGAAAATTCGTCCCCGATGATCCCCAGTATTTTTTCTGCGTATTTGCTGTCTGCGCCGAGGGAAATGTTGAACATTCCAGTGTCGGAAAAAGCGGTCAGGTAAGTGGAAACGCTATAGCACCAGCCCCGTTTTTCCCGCAGGTTTTGGAAGAGGCGGGAGCTGGAGTTGCCGCCGAGAATGATTTCCATGATGCGTTGGGCGTAGCGGTCTGGCGAGAGGAGGCCGATGCCGGGAAGACCGAGAGACATCTGCATTTGCCCGATGTCCCGTTTTTCGAAATGGATTTGCGGGGAGGTGTCGAAGGGCGTTTTTTTTGGTTTTTGCGGGGAACCGCCGGCAGGGAGGTCGAACGATTCGATCCACTGGAGCAAGAGGTCGTGGTCGATTGCGCCGGCCGCCGAGATGACGGTTGACGCGGCGCGGTAGTGTTTCGAATGGAAGTCCACCAAGTCTTGGTGGGAGATTTGGGCGAGGCTTTCTTCGGTTCCTGTGACGGGAAGGGCGAGGGTGTTTTTGCCCCAGAAAATTTTGTTCAGAAGCTCTTGGACGCATTGTTCGGGGGTGTCGCGATACATCCGGATTTCGTCCGTGATGACGCTCCGTTCGAGTTCGACATCGCGGGGGGAGAGTTTTGGGTTGCGATACATGTCTAGGAGGACATCGCAAACTCTGGCGAAGTGGGCTTTAGGGGCTGCGGCGTAGAAGCAGGTGTTTTCCTCGGAAGTCATGGCATTGATGTCTCCGCCGATGCCCTCGATGGATTCCGAGATTTTGCGGGCGGAGCGTTTTGCGCTGCCTTTGAAGAGCATGTGTTCGAGGAAATGGGAGATGCCGTTGAGTTTCAGCGGTTCGTGGCGGGAGCCCGTCAGAGCCCAGATGCCGACGGCAACTGTTTGCGAGTGAGGGAGATGCAGGGATACGACGCGAGTGCCGTTTTTTAGTCGGGAGATTTTTGTGCACATGAGAGAAGAGATTGCAGGGCGGCTTCGGCCAGGGCTATGTCGCCGGGGTAGGTGATTTTGAAATTCGGGGAAGAGTTTGGGAAGAGTTTCACCTTTTTTCCGGCGAGCAAAAAGGCACCGGCTTCGTCGGTGGTCGTCGCGCCTTCCGAGAGCATTTTTTTGTAGAGGGAGAGGAGGTCTTGGAGCGGGAAAATTTGGGGGGTTTGCATCCGCCAGAGGTTGGTCCTGTCCACGGAGCTTTGCAAGAAGCCGTTTTCGTCCGCTTTGTGGAGGGAATCGGCGAGAGGTTCGGCGCAGACGGCCGAGCCGTTTTCTTCGGCGCAGAGGAAGCAGTTTTCGATGTCGGTGGGAGAAATGAGGGGGCGTGCGGCGTCGTGGACCGCGACGAAACCGTTTTTTTCGGAAGCGGCGAGCAAGCCGTTTAGGACGGAATGGGAGCGGGAGGGGCCACCGGGGACGATGGCGGAGCAGAGAGGGAAATCCGCGGCGATGGAGGCGAAAGGCGACAGGTTGTTTTCCGAGCAGACGAGGACGATTTGGTGCAGGTGCGGGCAGCGAGAAAATGCGTGCAAGGAGTGCCAGAGCACGGGGCGGTCGAGCAAAGGAGCCGAGAGTTTGTCGAAGCCCATCCGCGAGCTCGACCCCCCTGCCACGATGATGGCGGAGCGGGGGGGGGGAGGTGTCATTGCAAGTGTTTTTGGACTTCCGCGCTCAGCGAGCGACCGTCCGCCCTGCCGTTGGCTTTTTCGGTGACGAGTTTCATGACCGCCCCCATTTGGGCTTTTGAGGTGGCACCGGTTTCCGCGATACAAGATTTGACTAGTTCTTCGATTTCGGCGGCGGTCAAACCGGTGGGGAGATAGGATTCTAGGACGGTGATTTCTGATTTTTCGGTATCGGCGAGTTCCTGTCTGCCCGCTTTTTCGAAGCTTGCGATGGAGTCCATGCGTTGTTTGATTTGTTTGCGGACGACGGAAATTGCGTCGGGGTCATCGAGGGAGCCGTCCGCCCCGAATTTTTCGATGGCGGCGTATTTGATGGCAGATTTGAGCATTCGCAAGACATTGAGCCGGGAGGAGTCCTTGGCTTTCATGGCGGTTTTGATGTCTTCGTTGATTTGGTCGGCGATTTTCATGGTGAGAAGTTGTTGTTTTAGCGGGAGTTGGGGACGGGTTTTTGTTGGGGGGCGAATTGTCGCATCGAGTTTTGGAAAGCGGGGCGTTGCGGGAGGTCGCGGAGGGAGAGGTTTGTTTTTGTCATGACGGGAATTTCGGAGAGGACTTCCATTTTTACTGGGACGACACCGGCAGCCATCATGTCGATTTTTTTTGCGGCGGCGAGGCTCAAGTCGAGGATTCGACCTTTTGCGTAGGGGCCGCGGTTGTTGATTCGGACGATGACATTTTTCCCGTTTTTCAGGTTTGTGACGCGGACTTTCGTGTTGAACGGGAGGGATTTGTGGGCGGCGGTCACATCGTCGATTTTGTAGATTTCCCCGTTGGCGGTTTTTCGTCCGATCCATCGTCCGTAGTAGAAAGAGGCTTTGCCCGTTTCGGTGCGTTTGGTTGAGTAGATCGCTTCCTTCGGGGGGGAGCCCATCGGGTAAACTTGTTTCGGGACCGAGGAGCAACCGATCACGAACAAGAAGAAAAGAGCTGGGGATTTTCTGAAAAAGGAAAACATGGGAAAGGGCGATTCTGGACGAAGAAAAGGGAAACGCCAAGCAAAAGAAGAAAAAAACGAGTTGCTAAGGAGGGGTAGGTTTGAAAGAAAGGGAGGGTATGAAAATCGCGATAGTTGGTAGCGGGGCGATCGGTTTATTTTATGGGGCGAGGCTGGAGAGGGGAGGGGCGGAAGTTCATTTTTTGCTGCGTTCTGGATTGGAGGAGGCTAAGGTGCGAGGGATTCGGGTAGAAAGCAGCGAAGGGAACCAAGAGATCCGGGAGCCAAAGTGTGCGGCGACACCCGAAGAAATCGGGGTTTGCGATGGGGTGGTCGTGGCCGTAAAAACCACTTCCAACCATCATCTGGGAGAATTGCTCGCGCCGTTGACAGGAAAGGAAACGCGTTTGCTCACTTTGCAAAACGGGTTGGGAAACGAGGAGGTGTTGGCGGAAAACTTCCCGGAAAATCCGGTGTCGGGGGGGCTGTGCTTTGTTTGTTTGAATCGGATGAGCCCGGCTTCCGTCAAGCACATCGGGCATGGGGCATTGCTGTTGGGCGATTGGGGCGAGAACAGTCGGACGCATGAAAAAGAGCCAGAAGCGGCGGCGGTTTTTGCGGAGTTTTGGAAGGCGGGGGGCGTGGATGTTTCTGTTACGCCGCGTTTGTTTGAGGCGCGGTGGAGGAAGTTGATGTGGAATATTCCGTTCAACGGGTTGGCGGTCGTCGAGGGGGGGATTCCCGTGGATCAGATTTTGTCGGATTCAAGGAAAGCCGCCCGGTGCCGTCGGTTGATGGAAGAAGTGCGTTTGTTGGCGAATTTTTTGGGGTGCGCCATTGAGGAAGGATATGTCGAGCATCAGATAGCGAGGACATTTCCGATGGGGGATTACCGCCCGTCCACCCTGTTGGATTTTTTGGCGGCAAAGGAAATGGAGATTGACTCAATCTGGGAAAAGCCTTTGCAGATGGCGGAAGAGGCGGGTTTTTGCGCTCCTGAACTCGCATCCGTCACGGCGCGTCTGCGCGAGATCCAAGCGGCGCGGTTTGCTTAGCCTTTCGTCGCCGCAGGTATTTTTTTGCGGTTTGCCATGTAGTAGAGGACGGGAACAGCCATCCGGGAGAGGAGCAACGAGGCGACTTCGCCAGCCATGAGCGATATTGCCAAGCCTTGGAAAATCGGGTCAAACAAAATCACGGCAGCGCCGACTACCACAGCCATGGCCGTCAGCAACATCGGGCGAAAGCGGACGGCACCGGCATCAACGACGGCTTCGTCCAGAGGGAAACCCTCGCGGACCCGTTGTTCGATAAAGTCCACCAAAATAATCGAATTGCGGACGACGATTCCGGCACCCGCCATAAAACCGATCATGGAAGTTGCGGTAAAAAACGCGTCCATCAGGCCGTGAGCAGGCAAGATGCCGACCAAGGAAAACGGGATGGCGGCCATTACGATGAGAGGGGTGAGGAAGGAGCGGAACCATCCGACCATGAGCAAGTAGATGAGGACGAGGACGGCGGCAAAGGCCATGCCCAAGTCGCGGAAAACTTCGATTGTGATGTGCCATTCCCCGTCCCATTTGATGGCTGGGGCATCTTCGTTAGCAGGGATGGAAGCGTTGTAAAGAGCCACGCCAGAACCGGGCTTGCCACCGAATTGAGAGGCATCCAATTGAGCGATTTTCTGGTTCATATCGAGGATCGCATAGACGGGGCTTTCCACGATGCCCGCGACATCGGCGGTGACATAGACCACGGGGAGGAGATTTTTTCGTTGGACGGTTTTGTCGCGGGTGCGGGATTCGATTTCCACGATTTCGCGTAAGGGGATGAGGACCGGGGGTTTCGAGCTATCGCTGGATTCGTTTGCGACGGGTTCTGGGAGGGCGTTTCCGTCGCCGGGGCGGACGCGCAGAGCCAGGAGGTCATCGGGGCGAGAGGAGAACGATTCGGGGACTTCTAGGATAATGTCCACATCTTCCTTGGCGCGGGGGTCGTGTAAAAGGTCCACGCTCAGGCCGCCCACGGCGATTTGGAGAGTTTTGGAAATGGTTTCCGCGCTGATGCCGCTGAGGGCAGCTTTTTCTTTGTCGATCAAGAAGCGGCTTTCCGGTTGGTCGGCTTCGACATACCAATCGACATCCACGACGCCGGGGGAGGAAAGGTATATTTTTTTGATGGATTCGGCGAGGGCGAGGCGGTCTTCGAGGGTTGGGCCGTAGCACTCGGCGACCAGAGTTTGGAGGACGGGAGGACCGGGCGGGACTTCGGCGACGGCGAGTCTGCCGCCGTGTTTTGCGGCGATGGCGGCTAGGGTGGGGCGGACGCGTTTCGCGATTTCGTGGCTGACTGCGGAGCGTTGCGCTTTCGGCAAAAGGTTTACTTGGAGGTCGGCGACATGGTTGCCCGAGCGGAGGAAGTAGTGGCGGACCAAGCCGTTAAAATTGAAGGGGGCGCTGGTTCCCGCGTAGATTTCTATGTCGGTGACTTCGGGCTCTAGGCGGATCGCGTCCGCCATTTCTTTGGCGACCTGCGCGGTTTTTTCCAAGGAGCTACCTTCGGGCATATTGACGATGACCTGGAATTCGCTTTTGTTGTCGAAAGGAAGCATTTTGACTTTGACCCAACCGATGCCGACGAGGGCTGCCGAGGCGAGGAGAAGGACGATGCAAGCGAGCAAGAAAAGGCTTTGCCAGGCGGGGTGGTGGATGAGGGGATCCATCACTTTGCGGTAGGCGCGGGTGAAGAAATCTTCCTCGCCGTGACCGTGGGCGGATGCGGCAGCCGCGGGGTTAAATTTTAACATTCTTCTTGCAGCCCAAGGGGTTACGACAAAAGCGACGAGGAGCGACCAAGCCATGGCAGCGGTGGCACCGATGGGGATCGGGCGCATATATGGCCCCATCAGCCCGCCCACAAAAGCCATCGGGAGGATGGCGGCGATGACGGCAAGTGTTGCGAGGATGGTGGGGTTGCCGACTTCGGCGACGGCACCGACGGCGATTTCGCTCAGAGATTTTTTGCGGTGTTCGGGCAGGTGGAAATGGCGGACGATGTTTTCCACGACCACGATTGCGTCGTCCACGAGGATACCGATAGAAAAGATGAGAGCGAAAAGAGTGATCCGGTTGAGTGTGTAGCCGTAGAGGTAAAAGACCAGCAAGGTGAGGGCGAGAGTTGTCGGGATGGCAATCGCAACGACGAGGGATTCGCGCCAGCCGAGGACGAAGAGAACCAGGAGGGAGACACCGATGATGGCGATTGCCATGTGGAGGAGGAGCTCGTCGGATTTTTCGGCTGCCGTTTCTCCGTAGTGCCGGGTGACGGCGATTTCCACTTCTGCCGGGATGATCGAGCCTTTCAAGCTATCTACGCGCCGCAGAACATCTTCTGCGACGGTGATGGCGTTTGCGCCAGGGCGTTTGGCGACGGTGAGAGTCACGGCGGGCTGGTTGATTTCTCCGGTGGGGGAACCGTTGGCGAGCGATGCGGAGCCCGGGACAAAATAGACATAATCCTTCGGGTCAGAGGCACCGTCCACGACTTGGGCGACATCGCGCAAGTAGATCGGTTTGCCGCCCGAAACCCCGATGACAACCGATTTTACTTCTTCCGCCGTTTTGAGGAATCCGCCCGTTTCCACCATGACTTCCGTGTTGTTTGCGGGGATGCCGCCGGCGGTGGTTTGGCGGTTCGATTGTTGGAGGAGGGGGATGATTCCTGCGGGGGTTAAGCCGCGGGCGGCCAATGCGGCGGGGTCGAGCAAAACCCGGAGGGCGCGGCGGGCGCCGCCGATCAAGCGAGTCTCGGCGATGCTGGTCGCGCCTTTCACGCGGTCGTCCACTTGTGCGGCGACGGCGCGGAGGGTTTGGTGGTCGTAGCGCGAGCTATGGAAAGTGAGGGCGAGGATCGGGACATCGTCGATCGAGCGCGGTTTGATGAGAGGAGAGGAAACGCCGTGCGGGATGCGGTCGGTGTTCATCTGGAGTTTCTGGTTTAGTAGAACCAGGGAGTTTTCCACATTTGTGCCGACTTGGAAACGGACGATCACCAGGGATTCGCCGGGTCCGGACATCGAGTAGAGGTATTCGACTCCCGGGATTTCCCAGAGCAGTTTTTCCATGGGGCGGGTCACCCGTTCCGCGACTTCTCCCGCGTTTGCGCCGGGCATCCCCACGATTACATCTACCATGGGGACAATGATTTGCGGCTCTTCTTCGCGGGGGAGGAGAAGGATCGAGGCGAGGCCGAGGAGGATGGAAGCGACGACGAAGAGCGGGGTCAGTTTCGAGTCGATGAAAGCGGAGGCGATGGCGCCCGCGATTCCTTTGTGGTCTTGGTTG
>DYNR01000095.1:7313-8466 GCA_020720945.1 Chthoniobacter flavus
TGTGGACTTTGTCTTTGGCCGGTCCGGAGGCGTTGTCGTCGGTGGGTTTCATGGTTGCGCGGCTTTCGCTTTTGCCCCGTCGAACAGGGCGGGATTTGGGGAAGTGACGACGGCATCACCGGTGTCTAGACCCGAGAGGATTTCGATTTTTCCGTCTTCGCGCCTTCCCGTGCGGACGATGCGTTGGATGGCTTTTCCTTGGTCGATGACGAAAACAAAATCCAGTTGGCCTTTTGAAAAAACGGCGGAGGCGGGGACGCGGAGGACGGGGGCGGAGGAGGTGGGGATGCGCGCTCTGCCGAACTGTCCGGAGCGGAGACCTTTCGTGGGGGGGAGGTCGATTTTGACGGTGGTCGTCCGAGAGGCGGGGTCCGAAGCCGGGGCGATTTCGGCGATTTTTCCTTCCGTCGAGGAGTTTGCGGCGTTCACGGTTACGGGGATCGGTGCGCCGATTTGCAGGGAAGCGACGAGCGATTCCGGCACTTGGGCTTCCAGGCGCAGGCTGCCGGGATTTTCGATTTCCACCAGAGCTTTGCCGGGGACGGCGAGGTCGCCGCGCTGGACCATCCGTTGGGTCACGACCCCGTCGAAAGGAGCCACGATGTTGCAGTAGGCCAAGAGAGTTTTTGCTTCTTCTTCCGCGGCGAGGGCAGTGCGGAGGCGGGTTTGGGCAACTTCAAATTCTTGGGTGGTGATGACGCGGTCTTTGTGCAATTTTTCGAAGCGGACAAAATCGCGTTGGGCTTGGTCGAGACCTGCGCGGGCATTTTCCAATCGGGCGCGGATTTCGCGGTCATCGATGCGCCCCAAGAGGTCGCCCGCTTTTACGATTTTGCCGGGGTCCGCGTTGATATCGAGGATTGTCCCCGAGATTTTTGAGGAGAGGATGGCGGTTTCCACGGGGCGGACAGTGCCGGGAGCGTCCTCCGCGGAAGTTGATGGATCTGGTTGAACTAGAAGGACTTGAACCGAAATTTCTGGAGCGCTCGAAGCGTCTTTTTCCGTTTTTTCCGCCGCTTTGTCGCAACCGGAAGAAAGCATTGCAAGCGAGAAAAGACATAGACTGTATAAACAATTAGTTATTTTCATTTGATTTCAGGCTATGGGCTTTTTGCCTTGGAGTCTAGCATTATTTTTTTGAGGTTTGGTTTTG
>DYNR01000360.1 GCA_020720945.1 Chthoniobacter flavus
TGAAACTTGAAAGCTGAAACTTGAAAGCTGAAAGGAGGCACAGAGATGAAAGAAGAAGTGGGGAGAAAGCTGACAGCCTAATTGTCTAACAGCCTATTCGCCTATCCGGGGGGCGTAAATTTGTAAGTGGTTGATGGAGGATGGTTTGCGATGCAAGGGCGGGAAGTCGTGCCTTCCCGTCCAGAGCGGAATCATGCTTCCGCACTCCAAGGGGCTTTGCGGGGCAAGGGCGGTTTTGAAAAAAAGAAAAAAAACATCTTGCGGAAGTTTGAGGATTTTGCTAAATGCCATCTCAACCACGGCAATGGGGCGCTGAACTTCAGGTTCCAATGCAGGCCGGCAATCAAGTTTCTCCGCAGACCCGATTGTTTCAAAAGTAGAATGCGGCAGAAATATTGATAAAATGGAAATCTATGTTGGAAACCTCTCCTATAACACGGAGGAGTCAAGCTTGTCGGATGCGTTCAGTCCTTTTGGTACGGTTGATCGCGTGCAGTTGATTAAAGACAAGTTCACGGGTCGCTCCAAGGGCTTTGCCTTTGTGACAATGAACGACCTGAAAGAAGCCCAAAATGCGATGGATGCGATCAATGGGACGCAAATCGATGGGCGTGCCGTGACAGTGAATCAAGCCCGTCCTCGCGAAGATCGCCCTGATCGCCCTCGTGGCGGTGGCGGCGGTGGTGGTGGTGGAGATTTTGGCGGTCGTCCCCGCAGTGGCGGTGGCGGCGGCGGTGGTGGTGCAGGTGGCGGACGCCGCGATTTTCGCGGTGGTGGAGGGCGCCATTGATTCCTTTCGGGGAATTGTGAAAACAACGAACCGGGTTTAATTTTCGGTTTTTAAGAAGAACGCCACGGGGTCGATAGATCCTGTGGCGTTTTTGTTTTTTTTGGGGGGGGACGAGATTGGAGGGGGTTGGGAAGGAAAGGGAAAAGGGAGGGGTTATTGGAGGGCGGAGCAGGCTTCGAGGGCGAAGTAGGAGAGGATGAGGTCGGCACCTGCGCGCTTGATGGCGAGGAGGGATTCGAAACGGGTTTGTTCGTAGTCTAGCCAACCCATTTTTGCTGCGGCGCAGATTTGCGCGTATTCTCCGGAAACTTGGTAGGCGCAGACGGGAACCGGAGAGTTTTCTGCGATTTTGCCCAGGATATCGAGGTAGGGACCAGCGGGTTTAACCATCACGAGATCAGCGCCTTCTGCGATGTCCATGCGTGTTTCGAGAAGGGCTTCGCGCGCGTTGGCGGGGTCGAGTTGGTAGCTTGCTTTGCTGATGGATTTTTTTCCGATTTTGCTGCCGACGGCATCGCGGAAAGGGCCGTAGTAGGCGGATGCGAATTTTGCGGCGTAGGAGAGGATGCTGACGGAGGCGAATCCTGCGGCGTCGAGGGCGTGGCGGATGGCCGCGACTCTGCCATCCATCATGTCGGAAGGGGCGACCCAAGAAGCACCGGCGGAGGCTTCGGCGACGGCGAGTTCGCAGAGGGCGGCGACTGTTTGGTCGTTATCCACATCGTTGCCGGAGGGGGTCAAGATGCCGTCGTGCCCATGGTCTGTGTAGGGGTCGAGGGCGACATCGGCGATGAAGATCAAGTTTGGGAAAGAGGAGCGGAGGGAGCGGAGGGAAGAGAAGAGGAGATTTTTTTCTGAGAGGGCGTGGGCGCCTGTGGGGCTTTTGAGATCGGGGCGGATGCAGGGGAAGATGGCAAAAGCGCAGATGCCTGCGGCAGAGGCTTTTGCAACTTCTTCCAAGAGAGAGTCTGGGGTGTGGCGGAAGACCCCCGGCATGGATAGGACGGGAGAGGGAGAGGGGGAAGAGTCTTGGACAAAGAGCGGATAGATAAAATCGTGGGGGTGGAGGCGGGTTTCGCGGAGGAGGGAACGGGTGGCGTCGGAGGAGCGGTTGCGGCGCAGGCGTCGGGCGGGGAAGGGGGTCATGGTTGAGCGTCTTCGCGGATGCGGTTTTTTTGTTCTTCGCATTCTTCTTCGAGTCGGGCGACTTCGAGAGAGATTTGTTTGAGGATGGCGGATTCTTCCGGGGTTCCGCGAACTTTTTTAAGCTGGTCGTCGAGGAAGATTTTTCGCTGGGCGATTTTTGAACGGAAAAGGGAATCGGTGTCGGCGAGGCGTTCCTTGGTTTCTTGGGAGAGGGTTCTGCTGGGCGATTGTTTGTCCAGGCGTTCCATGGCGAGTTCGTAAGCGGATTTCATGGTGTTTTTCCGTTTTGTTTGATGGGT
>DYNR01000361.1 GCA_020720945.1 Chthoniobacter flavus
GATGCGGCGCAGAACGCCCGCCAGGATTTGAATCGGGATTCTTTGGCGCGGGACGATCATTTTTCGGGAGACAATCACCTGTATGCAGGGAATGATGGGAATGTGTATCGTCATGCAAGCAACGAAGGGGGATGGGAACGGTCGGACGGTTCCAACTGGCATTCTGCCCACGATGACGGAGGCGATGTTTTTCACGGATTGAATTCGGATCGGGAAAGCCGCAATCTTGGGGGATTCCGGGATGCGGGGGGATTTCATGGGGGAGGGTTCGGGGGTGGTGGCTTCCATGGAGGTGGGCGGCGTTGATTTTGAAAAAAGCGAACGAAAGATGAAAGAAATTCCAGAGTCTGTTATTGTTGCGTGGGGAGAGCGCGAACCGATTTTAGTTTTGAGCACGGTGGATGCGTCGGGGGTGCCAAATTCGGTTTATGTTGGGGTGACGGGGCATTACGAGCGCGAGATTTTTTTCGTGATGAACAGCAGTTTTCAGAAGACGGAGGTCAATATTTTGGAGGGGAGCAAAGCGTCGTTGTTGTTTTTGACACGGGAGAAAAAGGCCTACCAGATGAAAGGGGAAGTGAGGTTGGAGTTTGATGGGCCGGTTTTTGAAGCGATGATGGCGGTCAAGCCCGAGCAATACTTGGCAAAATCCGTGGCGGTTTTGCGGGTGGAAGAGGTGTATAGCGGGGCGGAGCGGTTGATGTAAGACCTGAAACCTGAATTTATGAAGTGGAAAGCGGTTCTTTTCGATTTGGATGACACCTTGGTGGTGGACGAAGGAGCTACGCGGTTGGCGTTTGAAAAGGTGGCGAGGGAGTCGGTGAAGGAGGGGGCGGAGGAAAAGTTATTTTTGCGGGCGGTGGTGCGGTTGGCAGAGAAGCTTTGGGTGCAGAGCAAATATTACGAGTTTTGCCAGTCGATCGGGATCAATGATGCGGAGTGTTTGTGGGGGGATTTTGGTGCGGGGGGAGATCGTTTTCAGGAATTGGGGGAATGGGCGCAGGGGTATCGGTTGGAGGTGTTTGATGCGGCCTTGCGGGAGCAGATGATCGAGAATGGGGATGCTGCGAGGTTGGTTGAATGTTTTGGGAAGGTTCGTAGGCAGGAGCAGAAGCTTTTTCCGGATGCGCTCGAAATTTTGACGAGACTGAAGAAGGTTTGCAAGTTGGGGATGTTGACGAATGGGGCGCCGTCCGTGCAAAGGGAGAAAGTTCGGGTTTCGGGAATCGGGCCGTTTTTCGATGAGATTCTTGTTTCTGGGGAGGAAGGAATTGGCAAACCGGATCCGAGGATTTTTTTTATTTTGCTGGAAAGGTTGGGTTTGGGGGCGGGAGATGTGGTGATGGTCGGGAACAGCAAGACGCGGGACATCGGGGGAGCGGTAGCGGCAGGGACGGCGAGTGTTTGGTTGCAAGTGCCGGGGGCGGAAGAACCTGCGGATTTTGAACCGACTTACACGATCCGTTCGTTGGGAGAGTTGCCGGCAGTGTTAGGGCTTGCGTAGAAATAGCGGTTTTATTTTTTGGGATGAATTTGTTTTTTAGCGTATTAGGCTAAACAAGAGAGGGGAGAGGAGAACCGAGGAGGCCAAGGAAGCGCAACCTCCCGCTAGGAGGAGGATGGCGGATTGTTGGGTTGTGCTGTTGCAGGAGATGCGGATGGCGAGGAGGGAGGTCGCAATCGTCCAGAGAGAGAGCAAGGAGCCGAGGGCGGGGATGACTCCCAATATGCTGGGGGCGAGCGAGTAGCAGAGTGGGCGGAAAATTTGCTGGAAGGGGGCAGGGCGTTGCAGCCAGCGCGATGACAAAAATTGGATGGTCGCGGCGGCGATGAAGAGGGCGAGAGCTTGGGAAATGATGGATGCGAGGCAGAAGCCGAGGGAAGATGCGGAAAAAAAGCGGAGGCCCAGGAGGAGGGAGACAAGGGCGGGGGGGATGAGGGTGAGAGCGAGGGCGAAGAAGTGATCCTTGGATTCGGGTGGGGAAGTTGCGGCATCGTGAAAAACTGCGTTATCGAGGAAGGAGGCGCGGAGCATTCGGAAGAGGATTTTTCCGAGGGGGGAGTAGGGGGTTAGACCGGAGTTTTTTAGGAATTCTTCGGCTTTTGGGAGGAGTGCGAGGGTTTGGGTTTGGAGAGGCCAAGGGGAGAGGGGGGAGGGAGGATTGCAGATTGGAGATTGCAGATTGCAGATTGGGGGATTTGAGATTTGAGATTTGAGATTTGAGATGGGGGCGG
>DYNR01000096.1 GCA_020720945.1 Chthoniobacter flavus
CGCAAAATTTCTGTTTTAACTCTTGGCTATTTTTTCGGGAACTTGCTAATCGTTTTTCGATAACAAATGAGTGAATTCGACATCGCAGCAGCCACATCGCTTTACAATGTTGACCGGTGGGGAGAAAACTACTTCCGGATCAACAACCAAGGCCACATCGCCGTAAGCCCCGACCGCAAGGTCGAGACGGAAATCGATCTCATGGACATTGTCGCCGAAGCGCGGGAACGCAAGCTCTCTTTCCCTCTCGTCGTCCGCTTCCAAGACCTCTTGCGCGACCGCGTGGAAACCATCAACGATGCCTTTATCCAAGCAATCGAAGAAGCAAATTACAAAAACTGTTACCGCGGGGTCTTCCCGATCAAAGTCAACCAGCTCCGCGAGGTCGTAGAAGAAATCTTGGACGCAGGCAAACGCTACCACATCGGGCTGGAAGCAGGCAGCAAACCCGAACTGATCGCCGCCATGGCGATTCACTCGGACCCCGAAAGCCTCATCGTCTGCAACGGCTACAAAGACCGCGAGTTTTTGAGGATGGTCATGCTCGGCAGAAAATTGGGCAAAACCATCATCCCCGTCGTTGAAAAACTCGAAGAACTTTATGAGGTCATCGAAATAGCCAAAGCCGCCGGAGTCACCCCGATGGTCGGCGTGCGCGTCCGCCTCCTCTCAAAAGGTGCGGGAAAATGGGCGACCAGCGGAGGCGAAAACGCGAAGTTCGGGCTCAGCACCGCAGACCTCGTCGCCGCGAGCGAATACCTCCACTCGCAGGATATGGCGGATTGCCTCAAACTCGTCCATTTCCATGTCGGCTCCCAAGTCCCGGACATCCGCACCATCAAACGCGCCGTCCGCGAAGCCGCCCGCTTTTACTCCAAACTCAAAAAAATGGGGCACGAAATGGGCTACCTCGATGTGGGCGGCGGACTGGGCGTGGACTACGACGGCAGCCGCACAAACTTCGATAGCTCGACCAATTACTCCTTGCAGGAATACGCCCGCGACATTGTCTATAATGTGATGGAAGTCTGTGATTCTGAAGCAGTTCCCTGCCCGATCCTCGTGAGCGAAAGCGGCCGCGCCATCGTCGCCCACCACTCGGTTTTAATCGTGGAAGCCTTCGGTGCCATCGAAAAAAACCGCCTCGGCTCTTCCGTAGAATCCGCGAACAGCGACCACAAACTCGTCCGCGAAATCGTGGAAATCTACGAAAACCTCGGCAAAAAAAACCGCCAAGAAAACTTGCACGACGCCCAGCAAATCCGCGAACAGGCGCAGTCGATGTTCGACCTCGGATTGCTCGAACTCTCCGACAAAGCCCAGATCGAAACGGTCTATTGGAAAATCGCCGAAAGCGTCGTCCAAATGTTCCGGGGGATGCGCTACATCCCCGAAGAAGTCAAAGAAATGGAAATCGCCCTCAGCGACCAAATCCTCTGCAACTTCTCGGTTTTCCAATCCCTCTTGGACCACTGGGCACTCGGCCAACTCTTCCCCGTTTTGCCGATCCACCGCCTGGACGAACTCCCCGACCGCGAAGGGACCCTCGTCGATATCACTTGCGATTCGGACGGCAAAGTCTCGAAGTTCATCGACCTCCAAGATGTGAAGGAAACTCTCCCTCTCCACCGCTTCCGCCCCGGCCAACCTTACTACCTCGGCTTCTTTTTGGCGGGTGCCTACCAAGACATCATGGGCGACCTCCACAACCTCTTCGGGCGCGTGAACGAGATGCACATCTTCCTCGATGACGACGAGGACTGCGGCTACTATGTCGAGGAAATCCTCCCCGGCAGCACCGTCGGCCAAGTCCTCTCCCTCACCCAATGGGACATCCGCGAACTGGCGAGAAAAATGAAATCGCAAACCGATAAAGCCATCAAAAAGAACAAGATGCGACCGAACGAGGGAATGCGCTGGCTGGATGAATACGAGGCTTCGCTGGATTCCTACACCTACCTGCGCTCCCCGCATTTGAAATAAACCGCAAAGAAAAAACGGGATTCCGTCTCCCCTCTCCACCTGAAAAACAAAATTTTTATGCCTCCTAAAAAAACGCTTTTGTCCGATGCCCACCAAGCTCTCGGCGGCAGAATGGTCGATTTTGCCGGATGGCTGATGCCCGTGCAATACGCGGGCATTTTGCAGGAACACCAGGCGGTCCGCTCCTCCGCCGGCGCTTTCGACATATCCCACATGGGCGAGTTTTTTGTCAGCGGTTCCGGCGCGTTGCCTTGGATGGAATCGCTCTTCACAAACAAGCTCTCTTCGCTGGAAATCGGGCGTTGCCAATACACTCTCATGCTCAACGAATCGGGGGGCGTGATCGATGACCTGATCGCCTATCGCATCGGCGAACAAGAATATTTGCTCATCGTCAACGCATCGAAAATTGACGAAGATGCCGCTTGGTTGCGCGAGCACCTGCCCCCAGATTCCGACATCGCCTTCTCCGATGCCAGCGACCTCTTTGCCGCCGTCGCTGTCCAAGGTCCCGACTCCCCGGCAATCTACGAAAAACTCTTCGCCCGCCCGATGCCCGCAAAAAATTGCGTGGAACCGTTCTCGCTACCCTGCGGGAATGGCTGGCTGGGCATCACGGGCTACACGGGCGAAGCGGGCTTTGAAATTTTCTTGGAAACTTCGGACGCTTCTTCGGCGGAAACTCTCTGGAAATCGGTCTTAGACGCAGGAGCCACCCCGTGCGGGCTCGGCGCGCGCGACACCCTCCGACTGGAAATGTGCTACCCCCTCAACGGCTCGGACCTTTCCCCCTCCACCTCCCCGCTCGAAGCCGGGCTCGGCTTTTTCGTGGACTTGGAAAAAGACCCCTTCTGCGGACGCGACACCCTCCTATCCCAAAAACAAAACGGCCTGCAAAAACGCCTAGCCGCCTTGCTCGTCGAAGGGAAAGCTCCCCCCTTGCGCCCCCATTACCCTGTTTTTTCAGGGGAAACTCAAATCGGCGAAACCACCAGCGGTGCCCTCAGCCCTTCCCTAAACTCAGGCATCGCAATGGCTTACCTCCCCGCAGAACTCGCCAAAATCGGCACGGAAGTTTCCGTGGAAATTCGCGGAAAAAAATTTCCTGCTCGCATTGTCCGCAAACCCTTCTACACTCGCCCCTAAAGTTGCGGCAACCGTCGGACAAACCGTCTGCCGACTCCGCTCCACAGTTTAACACCCTACAAAAAATAACACCATGAATGTCCCTGATACTCTCCTTTACTCCGAATCTCACGAATGGGTTCTCGTCGAAAACGGCATCGGAACCGTAGGCATCACCGACCACGCCCAAAATGAACTCACCGACATCGTCTATGCGGACATCCCCGCTCCCGGAAAAACTCTCTCGGCAGGCGAAACCGCCGCAGTCGTGGAATCCGTAAAAGCCGCCAGCGACATCTACACACCCGTAAGCGGCGAAGTGATCGAAAGCAACTCCGCCCTCGAATCCCAGCCCGCCCTCCTCAATACCGACCCGTTCGGCGATGGCTGGATTTTCAAAATCCGCCTCAGCGACCCCTCGGAACTCGACAAACTAAAAACTCCCGACGCTTACCGCTCGATGATTTCCTGAGCCCCCCCACCCTCTTCATTTTCTCACCGCTTCTCCTTTTCCTTCCGTGGATTCCATTTTCTCTTCCAACCGTTTCTCTAGCCGCCACCTCGGCAGTTCCCCCGACCAAATCCATTCGATGCTGGCTTCCCTCAAGCTATCAACCATGGAAGAACTGATCGAAAAAACCATCCCTCCTTCGATCCGGCTAAAAAAACCTCTGGAAACTCCACCCGCCATGCGGGAAGAAGATGCCCTCGCCGCCCTCTCCTCCCTCGCCGATGAAAACCAAGTCTTCACTTCCTTCATCGGAATGGGATACTCGGACTGCCTCCTCCCTGCCGTCATCCGCCGCAATATCCTAGAAAATCCGGGCTGGTACACCGCCTACACCCCCTACCAAGCCGAAATTTCTCAAGGCCGCATGGAAGCTCTCCTAAACTTCCAAACGATGGTCGCAGAAATGACGGGCATGGATATTTCTAACGCGTCTCTCCTCGATGAAGCAACCGCCGCCGCCGAAGCGATGGCAATGTGTTTTCCAAACCTCCCTGCAAAAAATTGCTTCCTCGTGGACAAATCCGTCCACCCCCAAACCCGCGCCGTCCTGCAAACCCGCGCAGAACCCCTCGGCATCGAACTCGCGGACTTCGACCCCGACTCGCAAAACGCCTTTCCGCAAAACGCTTTCGGCATCCTCCTGCAATACCCGGACACCACAGGAAAAATCCGCGACCTTTCCCCGATTCTCGCGCAAGCAAAAAACGCGAAAATCCTCTCGGTCGTAGCCTGCGACTTGCTTTCTCTCGCCTTGCTGAAACCGCCCGGCGAATGCGGCGCAGACATCGCGGTCGGCTCGGCCCAACGCTTCGGTGTCCCCCTCGGCTACGGCGGCCCCCACCCCGCTTTCCTCGCAATAAAAGATGAATTCAAACGGAAAATGCCAGGCCGCCTCATCGGCGTAAGCCGCGATTCCGAAGGCAACCCCGCACTCCGCCTCACCCTCCAAACCCGCGAACAACACATCCGGCGCGAAAAAGCGACAAGCAACATCTGCACCGCTCAAGTCCTTTTAGCCGTCATGGCTTCGATGTTTGCCGTCTATCATGGCCCCGGAGGAATCCGCAAAATTGCTTCCTCCATCCACGCAAAAACCCGCATCCTAGCTTCGGCTCTCCGCAAATGCGGCAAAACTGTCCAAGCCGCGCCGTTTTTTGATACCCTCTGCATTGACCTCGGTGATACCCCTGCCTGCGATTTGCAAAAAATCGCGGAAGCTTCCCGCCTAAACCTCCGCATCCTCAACGGGCACTCCATCACCGTTTCTCTCGATGAAACAACGACTTGCATCGAACCTCTCCTGAAAATTTTTTCGGGAAAACAGCCCGCCTCTTTCGACCCCTCAACCCTCGCTCCTTCCCCGGAGGACGAATGGCCCGCCGCCATCCAAAGGCAATCCCCGTTTTTGACCCACCCCGTTTTCAACTCCTACCACACGGAAACGGAAATGCTCCGCTACATCCGCAGGCTCGAATCCAAGGATCTCTCCCTGACCACTTCGATGATCCCGCTGGGCTCTTGCACCATGAAGCTCAACGCGACCTCGGAAATGCTCCCCGTCTCTTGGGAAAAACTCTCCCGCCTCCACCCCTTCGCCCCCGCCGAACAAACGGAAGGCTACCGGAAAATTTTTGCTCAACTGGAAACTTGGCTCGCAGAAATCACGGGCTTCGCCGCCGCATCCATCCAGCCAAACGCGGGCTCCCAAGGCGAATACGCAGGGCTTTTGCTGATCCGCCGCTACCACCAATCCATGGGACAAACGGACAGAACCATCTGCCTGATTCCGGCTTCCGCCCACGGGACCAACCCCGCCAGCGCCGCGATGGCAGGCTTCCAAGTCGTTCCCGTCAAATGCGATAGCTTGGGCAATATCGACTTGCCTGACCTCCGAGAAAAAATTGCAACCCACCAAAACCGCCTGGGTGCCCTCATGGTGACTTACCCTTCGACCCACGGGGTCTTCGAAGAATCGATCGGCGATATTTGCGCATGGGTTCACGCCGCGGGCGGGCAAGTCTATCTCGATGGCGCAAACATGAATGCCATGGTCGGCCTCTGCCGCCCCGGCGACTTCGGCGCAGATGTCTGCCACCTGAACTTGCATAAAACCTTCGCGATCCCACACGGCGGCGGCGGTCCCGGCATCGGCCCCGTCTGCGCAGCCAAACACCTCGCCCCCTTCTTGCCCGGTCACCCCGTTGTTCCAACCGGAGGCAAACAAGCGGGTGGCCCTGTCTCTGCCGCCCCGTGGGGCAGCGCAAGCGTCTCCGTGATCTCGTGGATGTATATTGCAATGATGGGACCAGACGGCCTCCACGCCGCTTCCTCCTTGGCAATTTTGAACGCGAACTACATCGCCTCCCGCCTCTCTCCCTTTTTCGATATTCTTTACAAAGGGCAAAACGGTTTTGTCGCGCACGAATGCATCATCGACTTGCGAGAATGGAAAGCCCGTGCGGGCATCGAAGTGGACGATGTCGCTAAACGCTTGATGGACTACGGGTTCCACGCCCCCACGATGAGTTGGCCCGTTGCCGGCACCCTCATGATCGAACCGACCGAAAGCGAATCAAAAGAAGAGCTGGACCGTTTCTGCGACGCTATGATTTCCATCCACGCCGAGCTGCTCGCCGTGGAAAAAGGCGAAATGGACCGTGCGGATAATCCCCTGAAAAACGCGCCCCATCCCGCCCTCCGCGTCACCGCATCGGAATGGCCTCACCCCTATTCCCGCGAACAAGCCGCATACCCTGCCCCGTGGTTAAAAGCCCACAAATTCTGGCCTGCTGTCGGCAGAGTCGATAATGTTTTCGGCGACCGCAACATCTTCTGCTCCTGCCCCCCAGTGGAGTGAATGCCAAAACCTAGAATAAGCCATGGATACCCCCGCGCACTACTTCCGAAAATATCGGCAACAAATCGGTTTAGATAGCCAGCAAAAAGCGAAAGAATTTCTTTCGGCTAAAGATATTCGACCAAGCATCAATTATGAATAGGTAGAAGCATTGAATGACCGAATCGTGGCGATTATTGCCAAAATTAACGATGTGATTTGTCCCGATGTTAGAAAAACCGATATAAAAGATTTTAATCATAAGCATATATCTATCCCTTATTCAAAAATTAAGGAAACAGGCATACTCCCTAGATTGAATAATCAGGGACGCAGACCTGAAGAAGTGTTTTTTTCTTGGCTAAGAGGGTATGCAATATGCGAATACTTCACAAATTCCATTTCCAATATTTTTCAGACACCTTTGGAATCTATTCAAAAAATTGGAGACGATGATTTTCAAAATATCGATACCTTCAAGCGAACGCCCAAAGCAGATCTTGAAATAAGAAACTCTAAAAAAGAATTCATTCGCCTAGAGATTCAGTCTGGATTTCAAGGAATCAACGACATCAAGCAACACAAGGTCCTAGAAGCCCGGCGAATTTTTTCTGAAAATCAAACCAAAACTATTGCTGTCCATTTTGATTTATTTAACGGTCAGGTAGCGTTTCTGAATTTACATACGATTGAAGACACAGACATGAATTGGGTCACTCGTCAGCAAATGGAAGGACAAACCGTTTTTGCAATCGATCAAAACTTTTTTAAATGGCGACTTTTAGACTCCCTGCCTATGGCAGATCAATTGGAAATCGACTGGAATGCCTGACCGAATTGCTATCGACCTATTTGCTGGTGCAGGAGGTTTGGGACTGGGATTGAAACGAGCGGGCTTTCGCGTTATTCTGGCGAACGAGATAGAAACAGATTTTTCAAAGACCTACGCAATCAATCACCCAGAGACTCGTGTTCTCACGGGTGACATCCGAACAATAGATTTTGCTTCCGAATTATCGCGTCTGGAAGTTTCTTCCGTTGATTTGGTTGCTGGCGGTCCTCCTTGCCAAGGATTCAGCACTGTTGGCAGCAAACAGGCAGACGATCCTCGCAACACCCTTTTTTATGAGTTCCTGCGGGTCGTGGAAACGCTCTCACCCCAGCATGTCCTGTTTGAAAATGTATCGGGCTTCAAATCCCTTTACGGCGGAGTCGCCTACCAAACTTTGATAAACCACCTTGCCTTTCTTGGCTACGAAACAATCTCTTCTGTCATTTGCGCTTCCGATTTTGGGCTCCCGCAATTCCGAAAACGAACGATTGTCATAGGGTGGAAAAAAAACCTTCCTCCCATCTCTCTCCCACCCCCAACCCACAGCAAGGAAAACGACCTTTTCGGATCCGTAAAAAAACTTTGCCTTTGGGATGCAATTTCCGACCTTCCACCGATCGAAACAGGAAAACCGGCAACTGCCTACCAGACAACCCCACAAAACGACTATCAAAAAATGCTCCGCACAGGAGCGGATTCTCTTTTGGAACACTGCGTCGCCAACTACGGCGAAAAAATGAAAACCGTTTTGTCGCTCATCCCGCCTGGCGGAAGCGTCGAAGATCTGCCTTTCGACCTTCGCCCCAAAAGCTACTTCAAAAACACCTACGCCCGCCTGTTGCCCGATCAACCGACTCCGACCATCACCCGCAACTTCGGCACCCCTTCGTCTTCCCGCTGCGTTCACCCCTTCCAAAACCGCGCCCTGAGCACCCGCGAAGGTGCGCGCCTCCAAGGTTTCCCTGACTCTTATGTGTTTGCAGGAAACAAAACCTCAAAAAATCTCCAAATCGGCAACGCCGTCCCGCCTATTTTTGGCGAACTCATTGCCCGCCAAATCATTGCAAGGGGGAAATAGCCTCCCAATCAGAAGTCAGGAGTCCGTCGCCAAAAATAGGTGGATAGACTGTTCGACTATTAGGCTGTTAGGGGAAAGTATTCA
>DYNR01000362.1 GCA_020720945.1 Chthoniobacter flavus
ATACATACGCTCTCGGCGACACGATCGCTTCAACCAAATGTCCGTGCCGCTTGATTTCTTCACACAGCCGAACCCGCACTTTTGCCGTCTTGATCTGCCCACAAGTCACCAACCCAAAATCCCACCGAGCTAACTCCTCGGGAATCTCGTCATCCGTCCCTAAAATAGGATACCCCAACATTTTCGTCCCTTTTTCCGAGGGCAATCCGATCAACCCAGCAACCACATATTTCCCCTCTTGCTCAATGACATCGATGCACGCCCGCGCATGCCCCCCCGCTCCAATCAACAAAACCGTCTTACTGTTCATCCGATTTTTACAATAAAAATTTCCTACCTCTTCATGGAAGCCTCTTGCTCCACTTCCCACCCAACAATACCCCGCTTGCTCCGGCTAAACTCGACCCCAACCAACCAAACCTCGCTCCCCTGACCCCGATACTTTTCCGCATATCCCCTCTCTTTGATCTGCCGCATCGCCGCCCCCTCCGCTTCCCCATCCACAACCTTAAACTCAAACAACGCAACCCGCCCCCCCATCTTCACCGCCATATCCAACCTCCCCGCATTACTCGATTCCTCCACCGCAATCTCCAATCCCAACGACGCAAAAAACGCATAAAACACACTCGCATAATACCCTTCGTAGTTCGCCAACGGATTCTTCGCTACCCACTGATACGGCACCGATGCAAAAAACCCTTTCAGCAACTCCCCCATCCCCTCCATATCCCATTCAACCAACAATCGGTAAATCTCCGAAGAAACCGCCATCGGCGATAGCGAACGATCCACCCAATCCGTCAACAACGATTCGTTCAAACTCAACGAAACCTCCAAATTCGGATATCTCAACCGGTAAAACGATCTTTCCCCCTGTGTCACTTCCTCCGCAATCGTCAAATACCCCGCCTGAAACATCAACGCCTCCACTGGCATATTCCCAACATCAAAGGTCGAAAGCAACTGGCTCGATGCCACCAACCTCCCCAGTTTCGGCAAATACACCGCCCGTTCCCTCAACACCTTCAACAAAAAGGTCGGCGTCCCCGTCTCATACCACCACGCACGAAACTTCCCGCTATCAAACAGGTTCAACAAATCATACGGATTATACACCGACTCCCCCAACCAATTATACCCATTATACCACTCCCGAACCCGCCCCATATCAAACGACCCCCTCCCTTCTCTCCCCTCCAACTCCTCCGCAAACACCTCCCTCACATCCACCTCCGTATAACCGCAAATCGCCGAATACCTCTCATCCAGCGTAATATCCGTCAGATTGTTCAACCCCGAAAACAAACTCACCTTCGAAAACTTGCTCACCCCCGTCAGCATCGCAAACTTGAGATTCGCATCCGCCCCCTTGATCACCGAATACAACCCCTTCAACTCCTCCCGCATCTCCACCGCCACTTCCCCATCTTCGATGTTGTCCAAAATCGGCTTGTCATACTCGTCCACCAGCACCACCACCCGCTGCCCCGCCTTCTCTTTCGTTTTCTTAATCAGCTCTTCAAGCCATCCCCCGACACTCCGGTTTTCGCACTGCACCCCATGCACATCCGATTGATCCTTCAAAATTTCCCGGATTCTCTCCACCAACTCCCCTCGCCCCTTCAGCACCCCTCCCCCAAAACTAATCCTCACCACCGGATACTTCTTCCCCCAATCCCACCGCTCCCCGGCATACAACCCCTCAAACAACTCCTTCTTCCCTTCAAACAACTCCGCCAGCATGTCTAAAAACAAGCTCTTCCCAAACCTCCTCGGCCTCGAAAGAAAAAAATACTTCCCATGCTCCACCAGCCGCAACGCAAACTGCGTCTTATCCACATAGTAATACCCCCCCTCCCGGATTTCCCGGAAAGTCTGGATCCCCAATGGCAATTTCTTTTTCATCTTATTCTAACTCGCTTTCAATCACAAAAAAATGGAAGCAAAACAAAAACACCAACATTAAGGCAGGCTACCGCCCTTGGTCATCGACGACGAGGCAGACCATCACGGAAAACCACAGATTTTTTTGGCGCAATAACTTCTAAATCAATCAGTTAGAAAAACGCACAACCCAGGGATAACAATTCGTCCGGCTCGCATATACCGATTCCAGCACGATCACAGACAAATGTCAAACGCAATCAACCTAACCATAATTCTTCACAAAACAACAAAATACCTGAATCCGTGAGATAAATGCAAAGAAGCTCTGTAAGGCATTGGAGCG
>DYNR01000097.1:0-4797 GCA_020720945.1 Chthoniobacter flavus
GGGGGGTCGTGGAGGAAGGCGAGGATTTTGTTTTTCCAAAGCGATGATTGTGAGGCAGTTCCATCAGTATCCATGAGAAGTATGAGTTAGAAATTTCGTGAGGGGGCTTTGATTCGCAGATATGGTTTCATCCGTTCAAAAAACCGTATTCCTTTTCGCGACCGAAAACAACAGTTTTTTAAGGATTTATCCTTGAAACCAGATTTAAAATCCATCTGGCAAAAAATTACGGTAATTAAAATAAGCTGGGGTTATTTTTAAGGCTGTTATTCCTTCAATCGCCTGCAAAGAAGAGACCTTCCACCCATTCGGCTTGCTGGCCTTGCTCCCCAAAACACACCCACCCCAAAAGTCCAGTCTTCGTCTTGACAAGATAAAAACCACCATCGTTTAACACAACAAATACCTTGTCGCCTTTTGCTATCGTCGCAACACGCTCCCCCGAACCTTTCTGCGACAGCAAAACGATCTCTTTCAGCGCACGCCCTTCAAGACCGACAAAAAGAAACGGTTGCAGCACTTCAACCACTTTGCCTTCCCGAAGCCTATACTTCCGCCGTTGCAAAAAATCCCGGTCGCTGCGCTGGTAACTATACAAAAACCCGTTCCCCGGTATCATCAAAAAATCGCCCTCGATCACGCCCAACTCCGTTTTTCCATCGGCAGCAAAAATCTGGAAAGAGGGATCCACGCTGGGACCAGGGCTAAAATCAACAAAATAACTCTCGCCTCGCTCCCCGTCAATTTTCGTTTCCAAAACGCGAACGACTTCTTCGGGATCGCCTGCCCTCTTTTTCAGAAGAAGTTTCGAGTCCTTTTCCACAAAAGAAATCTGTGCAGGAGGAGCAAAACCACCGCTCTCTTTTTGCAAAACCCGCGTCTTCAAACCAGGAAACGGGCAAGCATACGGGAGAGATTGCTCTTGGATTCCACCAAAAAGCAAAGAACCCGACAAAATACTAACAAAGACCGCCGAAACACACCATTTTTTCATTTTTATCCTTTCGATTCCTCACCATTTTCTCTCGTTGTCACACCAGCATCCAATCAAAAGCGTCATTTCAAGCTTGACTGAACACTGGCAGCACCCCGCAATTTTTCGATCCAAACCGAAAGCAAAGCGACATCGGCAGGGGTAATACCGCTAATTTTTGCCGCATGACCCAGAGTTTCTGGGCAAACCCTCGCGAGTTTCTGGCGCGCTTCCGCACGGAGACCACGAATCACCTCGTAATCGATTTCTTTCGGGATTTCTCGGTCCTCCTGCCGCTTGCTCTTGGCAACTTGCAATTCCTGGCGTTGAATATACCCCTCGTATTTCAAATCCGTCTCTTGCAAAAGCCAAACCTCTTCAGAAAACGAACCCCGAAGCTCTCCGGGAAGGCTTTTGAAAGAGTTTTCCGTTTTTTTCAGCCAATGATCCAAAGAAATGCCGTCCTGCCTCGCCGTTTTGCACCACGCACGCAGTTGTTCGAGTGCTTCCTTTTTTGCGGTAAAACAGCGTATTCTTTCTTGGCAAACAAGCCCGTTTTCCATTGCTAGGGGAGTCAAACGAAAATCCGCATTATCTTGGCGCAAGAGGAGGCGATACTCCGCCCGGCTGGTGAACATCCGATAAGGTTCGGGGGTTCCCCGCACGACCAAATCGTCAATCAAAACCCCAATATAAGCATCGGCGCGCCCTAGAATGAGCGGTTCCTTGCCTTGGAGTTTTTTGGCGGCATTGACTCCCGCCATGAGACCCTGCGCAGCGGCTTCCTCGTATCCGGATGTCCCGTTGATTTGGCCAGCAAAATAAAGGCCTTCGATGCGCTTCGTCTCCAAAGAGCGCAACAATTGAGTCGGGGGACAGTAATCATACTCCACCGCATAGCCCGGACGCATCATTTCCGCAGATTCTAATCCAGGAATACTCCGCAAAAACGCATATTGAACATCAAAAGGCAAACTCGTAGAGACCCCGTTCAAATAAAACTCCTCCGTGCCCATGCCCTCCGGTTCCAAAAAAATCTGGTGGCTTTCCTTGTGGGCAAAACGAACGACTTTATCCTCGATCGAAGGGCAATAGCGAGGGCCCACCCCTTCGATTGCGCCAGCGAAGAGCGGCGAACGATCCAAGTTCTCGCGGATAATCCGGTGCGTCTCCTCCGTCGTGTGGGTAATCCAACACGGAAATTGTTCCCCGTGGAACATTCCGTTTTCCCAATGGTTGAGGGTAAAGGGGTCGGTGGGTGTTTTTTGGATGGTGTGGGGGATGTAGCTGAACGCCGAGGGGGTGGAATCGCCTTTTTGGATTTCGAGTTTTGAAAAATCGATGCTTTTTCCGATGATGCGGGCGGGGGTTCCAGTTTTGAATCGTCCGACCTCGAAACCGAGGTGGCGGAGGCAGTCGCTGAATTCGCTGGCGGAGTCACCGAGGCGACCGCCCGGCAACTGCTGTCCTCCGATATGGAGCAATCCGCGAAGAAAGGTTCCTGTTGTCACCACGACCGATTTTCCGAGAAATGCCACGCCGAGGTTGGTTTCCACCCCGCAAACTTTTTCCCCTTCGACACGCAAGCGGGTCGCCGATGCCTGTTTCAAATCCAAGAGCGGTTGCCGTTCCAGCAAGGACTTCATCCGAAACTGGTAGGCTTTTTTGTCACATTGGGCGCGGGGAGAGCGGACGCTGGCACCCTTGCTCGCGTTGAGCATCCGAAATTGAATCGCTGTCGCATCCGTATTTAGCCCCATCACTCCGCCCAAAGCGTCAATTTCCCGAACAATTTGTCCTTTTGCCAAGCCTCCGATGGCAGGGTTGCACGACATTTGCCCAACCGTATCGGCATTTTGCGTGAGAAGAAGCGTGCTACACCCTAAACGCGCCGCCGCCATCGCTGCTTCAATGCCCGCATGGCCTCCACCAATCACAATCACATCGTAGGATTTCGGATACAAATACTCAGTCATAAAAAACACTTAGAATAAAATTGAAAATCGAGAAAATTGCAGGCAAGAGCGAGAAAAACAAGACACGAAAGAAAGGCACCTCTCCGAATTGCCCGCCTGCGTCCACTCCAAAAATTGTTCCACGGGGAACATTTCTCGGGAAGGGAAGGCGAATTTCTGATTCATCGGATTGCGAATGCGAGAGCCTGCGGTTCCAAAAGAGAATCTCGGTTTTGAAAATCGGATTTCAGAATTTCAAAGCGGAGGTAAAATCGGGGTGGAGAAACTTGTATCCTTGGTTTTCGAGGCGTTGGGGTTTGACTCGTTGGCTGAAAAGGAGGAGCGTGGAGAGTTCGCCTAATGCGAGGCGCAATGCGAAAGCGGGAACGGGGAAGGGCGTGGGACGATGCAAAATTTTTCCGAGGAGTTTGGTAAAATCTCCGTTTTGGATAGGTTCTGGCATCACTGCATTGTAAATCCCAGAAAAACGGGAATCCAAGACCCCTTGACAAAAAATTTCGGCGGCATCTTCCAAGCGAATCCCCGCCATCCATTGCTCGCCGCTCCCGAGTCGTCCGCCCAAGCCGAATCGGAAGATCGGAAGGATTTTTTTCATCGCCCCTCCGTTTTTTCCCAGCAGCATTCCCATACGGAAGCAAGCGACCCTTTTTTCAAACACTTCCGCTTGCCGGGCTTCGTATTCCCAAGCGTGAACGACTTCCGACAAAAAGCCCTCGCCTTTCGGGCTTTCCTCGTCGATTACTTTCGCCCCCGCATCGCCATAAAAACCGATTGCGGAAGCACAAAGCAAGGTTTTTACTTGCGGTTCTGCCTGGATTGCTTCGACGACCCTCCGTGTGCCCATCACCCGGCTTTCAAGAATCCGTTTCTTTTTTTTTGAACTCCAAAACCCCATGATGGTTTCCCCCGCAAGGTGGACTATTGCATCCACCCCCGCAACCTCCATTTTTTTATCGGAAGAAAACGCTCTCGCATCGTTGCAATAATCGGGAATCCGGCGGGGATTTCTGGTAAAAGCAAGAACGCGAATGCCGCGTTGTTGCAAGCGGCGGCAAACTTCTCGCCCTAAAAAACCTCCCGCACCCGTGACACCTACGGTCAAATGAGAGGTTTCTTCGTTCATGGATATTCCCTCCGCACAACGCCAATCGGGAATCGTTTACCCGGACAAGTCGTCGGTTTTGGGTTGATTTCCCTGTGTCCCCGGACTTGGGAATACTGCCCTTTGATTTTGCCTACCCGCGCACGCAAGTAGGTGAGCAATTCTTTTAGTGCTGCCATTTGCTGTGCCGTAGGCAAATCGCGGTCGTAATCCCCGACCAAGCAAATCCCCAACGAAATATCATTGAGGTAATCGCTGGCGACATGACCCCCGTTGATCTGGCGAGTCCAACGGTTACCAATCTCGATTTGCCCGTTTCCAGACGAAGAGCCATTTCCTATCACAAAATGGTAAGCCATCCCGTTTTCCATCTTGCGGACACGGCGATGGTAATTGTCGAAAATCGCCGCATTTCCCTGCCGCGTCGCGCTGTTGTGAATGATGATATACTTCCAGCGACCTTTGCGGACTGGTGCTTGGTCAATCGCCCTGCGAACGGAATCGCTCAAATAAGTCCATCTCCTACCGAACCCCCTCTTTTGTGAGGGGGCAGGAAGAAAACCCTCGTCCTCTTGGCGACCTGATTTTTCAATCGTCACTTCCGCATCTTTCACCGATTCCTTTTTCGGGCGCGGAGTGGGAGTAGAAAAACGGGGCATAAGTCGAGAAGCGGGTTTCGGAGTCGGACGGACAGTCGCTTCTGTTTTTTTCTCCGATTTTTCGGGAGTGAAAAGCGGGGTCGCTGC
>DYNR01000097.1:4897-8419 GCA_020720945.1 Chthoniobacter flavus
GCTTTGGGTTCCAGTTTAGTCGCCGTTTTCGTATCCGGTTTGGAATCGGATTTTGATTCCGTTTTTTGCGGTGTTTTTTTGGTAGGCGAAGGTTTTGGTTTCGGGGAATTCGCCGGTTTTGGGGAAGGGGCAGGAACGGGGTGGATGTCTTCTCGTGCTTTCAAGAAGAGATCACGCTTCTGGCTTTCGTTCAAGGAATTCTGAGAAAACCCGAACCCGCTCCACGCAAACAAAAAAAATAAAATCAGCAGGGGACGACTCACGGGATGTCAGCTTATGCTTTTTGCGGTTTTTGCGCAAGATTTCTTCGTGAAGAAACGGCTGGGAATTTCGTGTGAACAATTTGGGAATTGCCGGAACAGATTGGGAAGAAATCGGGGGAAAGGGGAGTTGTTCTGAAAATTCTCGCAAGAGCTTGCAGGTTACTCACAAGGAAAAACGGGCGTGGAACTCCCGAAGTTCGGGCGTGGAACGGCATTTTCCCGAGTTATTCCCACCGTTAAGAAGAATAGAGGGTTCGATTTTTTCCTTTCTTTCTTTAATAGAGGGTGGGAACAACTCTGGAAAAGCTGCATTTTGTCCCCGATGAAAAACAGCAGACCATAAATTCTGCGGTTTGACAAATCCCTTTGATTGCATACGCTGGAGGGAGAAACAACATCGGATGAAGGAACTCGCAAAGAAAAGGGACAAAGCGTTTTCGAGCTTCGCGCCAGGGTGCTGGGAAGGAGTAGAACCAGCACAATGGAACGACTGGAAATGGCAGATGCGGAACCGGATTGTTTCCTTGGAGCAACTGGAATCCCTGGTTGAACTGACTTCGGAGGAACGGGAAGGAACCATGCTTGCGGGGAAAAAATTGGCACTTGGAATAACCCCGCATTTTTTCAATTTGATCGACAGGAAAAACCCGGATTGCCCGATTCGCAGACAAGTGATTCCGCGGGTTGAAGAAGGTCTTGTAGGTGCCGGGGAACTGGCGGATCCGTGCGGGGAAGACGCGCACATGCCCGTGCCGGGTTTGGTCCACCGATACCCGGACAGGGTTTTATTTTTACTTACGGATCGGTGTGCTTCGTATTGCCGGTATTGCACGAGAAGCCGGTTGGTTAGCGGGGCGGGTGAGCAGGAATTGACGACCGATTTCGAGGAGGCTTTCGCCTATCTGGAGAAGCACGAAGAAATCCGCGATGTTCTTTTTTCTGGGGGGGATGCGCTGTTGCTTTCCGACGAAAAGCTCGATGCGATTTTAGAAAGGACGCGGGCGATTCCTCACATCGAATTTTTGCGGATCGGGACGCGGGTTCCGATTTTTTTGCCGCAGAGGATCACGCCGCAGCTTTGCGCGATGCTCAAGAAGCACCACCCGCTTTGGATGAGCGTCCACACCAACCACCCGAGGGAGCTGACGGTCGAGGTGAAGGCGGCGCTGGAGATGCTCGCCGATCACGGGATTCCTTTGGGCAACCAGAGCGTCCTTTTGCGCGGGGTCAACAACGACTTGGAGACGATGGGTTGTTTGGTTCATAAGTTGTTGATGTGCAGGGTGCGGCCTTATTATCTTTACCAGTGCGACCTCATTCACGGGAGCGCCCATTTGCGGACGACGATCCGCGAGGGCTTAGAAATTATCAAAGGTCTCCGGGGGTTCACCAGCGGTTATGCCGTGCCGCAATATGTCGTTGATGCGCCGGGGGGAGGAGGAAAAATCCCGCTGAATCCCGATTTTGTTTTTGCCGAAGAAGACGGATTTTTGCGGATGCTCAACTACGAAGGGAAGCCTTACAGCTACCCCTTGTAGCGGCAGCGTGTTACGGGGAAACGGGAGGCACCCAGAGCTGCCCGACCCTGCGGTAATTTTCGTTACTTGGCGGAGGCGGCCAAGGGATGCAGTAAAACTTCAGGTCTTTTTTTGCGATGCCCAGGACGAAATCCGAGGGTTGGTTTGCAACGAAATCGTGGACTTCCGTTTGGGTGTGGCGGAGGCTAGAAAAAGAATCGAGGAATTTCTGGCGCGGGACGATCCGCATTTCTTTTGGAGCATCGGAAGGAGCGCAATTTTCCGAAACCAAGAGGGCACCACCGGGGAGAAAATCCCAGATGGTTTTTTCCGGAGTTGCAGAGGTTTGCGGGGGATCGCGGAAGACCAGAGGGAAAAGGATGAGGGAAAAAATTCCGGCGGAAACGGCGAGGAGAGAAGGCAATGGGAGAGGGTCTTCGGAGGTTTCCGGCAAAGGGGAGAGCGCGATTTTTTTGAAAGCAGGAAGGCTGTTTTTCCAAAAAGAGCCAGAGAAAAAAGAAAGCGGTTTTTCCGAAATTTTGAAGGTTGCGAAAGCCAAAAGAGAGCCCGTTTTTTTGAAGAACAACCCGAGAGTGCCGACGCCGATGCCAGCAAGCAAACCCGTGACAGGAATCGTGACTGCGTAGGGGCGCAAGCCGGCATCCCACGGAGGAGCGAAAGGCAGAGAAGCCAAAATTCCCGCCAGCCCAAAAAGAAGCCAAAGAAAGAGTTTCCGTTGTCGTGGAAAAAAAACAATGGCAACGATGCCTAGGGCGGCGAAGAGCGTCCCGAAAAAACCGTATTGTTTTTCTTCGTGGAAGCGGAAAAAGAAGCACTTCGGATAGACCTCTTCAGCGGCTCGGACGAAGCCTTGCAGCAGGCGTGTAGGCCGTTCGCGGAGCAAGCGAAAATTCTCTTCCATCACGGCTTTGGCATCCGCGTGGTAATCGCGGTGGCTGACCGACCAATTCGTTCCCGTCAGCAATCCGTGCAAAGAAAAAGCAAAGTTTTGGAATGCCGGGTTTTCAGCGGCATAGATGCGGCGTAAAGCGACATGGTTTGCGCCGAAACCGACCAGGATAGCGATGCACGCCAGCACAAACGCCAGGAACGGGCGGCGGAGGGAAGCGAAGAAACTGCCAGAAATTTTTTTCCAGCCGAAGTGAAAGGTGAAAAAAACAGCCAACGCAGGCAAAAGAAACAAGGCGCCAGGGCGGGTGCTCATGCCAAAAGAAAATACCAGCAACCCCAACCAAACCATCCATGCTTTGCTGCGGGAGACCCCTTCGAGCAGAAGCCCCGTCGCAACCAGGCCGCATGCGATTCCCAAGTTTTCCGTCATCACCATGCCGACACCGGCCGAGCCGATGTAAAGCCAGCAAACCAAGGCAAAAACCGCAGTTCCCGAAGCACCTGCGCCCCGTGCCACCATCCGGCAAACGATTCCCAACAGCAACAAAACAAGCGAAGAAGAAAGGAGATGGGCGGTTTGGATATTTTCGCCGCAAAGCTTCAAAATTCCTGCGAAAAAGGCGGGGTAGAGAAACCTTCCGTTGAAACCGATTTCCGTTATTCCCGTGCGAGAAATTTCTACTGCTTGCTGGAAATGGAGAGTTGCGTCCGACCAAGGCAAAGTCGAGCCGAGGACAAAAAACTCGGTTTGTTCTGCGAGGATTGCGGAATAAAAGTAAGAGGTGAAAGCTGGGAGCAAGGCGGTTATGCAAACCGGCAACAGAGCCAAG
>DYNR01000363.1 GCA_020720945.1 Chthoniobacter flavus
CACGGATTCAGGTAAAAATGTTTCTGTATTTATGTTTATCAAGGTTTATTCATCGGCGACGCAAGGGGTAGATGCTATCGAAGTGGAGATCGAGGTGAATGCGGCGGAGCGGGGTGATCCTTCGATTCGGGTGGTGGGGTTGCCGGATGCGGCGGTGCGGGAGAGCACGGATCGGGTGACGACGGCGATAGGCAACAGTGGTTATCGGTGGCCGCAGACAAGGACGACGGTGAATTTGGCGCCGGCAGATTTGAAAAAGGAGGGGCCGGGTTTTGATTTGCCGATTGCGCTCGGGATGATCGCTGCGGCACAAAAGGAGGAGTTGCCGCGTTTTGGGCGGTGTGTCGTGGCGGGGGAGTTGGCGCTCAATGGGGAAGTGCGGTCGGTGAAAGGGGCGTTGCCGATGGCGCTGGAAGCGCGGGAACGCGGGCGGAAAGCCATCGTGTTGCCGTTGCAAAATGTTGCAGAAGCGGCAGTTGTCGAAGGGTTGGATGTTTACGGAGTGAGCAGTTTGCGGCAGGCTTACGAGTTTTTGAAAAGAGAGTTGGAGCTGGAGCCTGCGCCGTGTTGCGCGGCGGAAGTGTTTTCAAAGTTTTCCGAAGAAGAGGTGGATTTTTCCGAAGTCAAGGGGCAGCACCAAGTCAAGCGGGCGATAGAAGTTGCGGTGTGCGGGGGGCACAACTTGTTGCTGATCGGTCCGCCGGGGAGCGGGAAATCCATGCTCGCCAAGCGGGTGACGACCATTTTGCCTCCGATGACGCTGGACGAGGCGATAGAAACGACGAAAATCCACAGCGTTTGTGGGTTGTTGGATGCGAAGCGTTTTTTTGTATCCACGCGCCCGTTTCGTGCGCCGCATCACACGATTTCCGATGTTGGTTTGATGGGAGGGTCTTCGACGCCCACTCCGGGGGAGGTCAGTTTGGCGCACCATGGCGTGTTGTTTCTCGACGAGTTGCCAGAGTTTCGGCGATCGACGCTGGAGACGCTACGGGTGCCGTTGGAAGAGCATAAAGCGGTGATTTCCAGGGCATCAGGGACGATGACTTTTCCTTCGGATTTCATGTTGGTGGCGGCGATGAACCCGTGTCCGTGCGGGCATTTTGGGAATCCGAAGCGGGAGTGCCGGTGTTCGCCGTCGCAGGTCGAGAGGTATCGGGCAAAAATATCGGGGCCGCTTTTGGACAGGATCGACATTCATGTGGAAGCGCCGGCGGTCGAATACCGCGATTTGACAGACGAGAGTCCGGGGGAGTCTTCGGCGGCCATTCGGGCGAGGATTTTGGAAGCGAGAGAGCGGCAAAAACGGCGTTTCAAAAAAAGCAGGAACAAGGTGAACGGGAGGATGAACCACCGTGCGATCAAGGAGTTTTGCGGGCTTGATGCGGAGAGTTCTTCGCTGTTGGAGAGGGCGATGAATTCGTTGAATTTTAGTGCGAGGGCGTATGATCGGATTTTGAAAGTGTCGCGGACGATTGCGGATTTGGAGGGGGCGGAACGGATTGGGCACGAGCATCTGGGCGAAGCCATAGGGTATCGGACGCTCGACCGGACGCTTTGGGTGTGAGGATTTTAAATTTGCTTTGTTTGAAAGTGCATCAGATGCAAAGGCATCCGTCGTCCCGTAGATGTTGGCGTGCGAACCGGTGGATTGGGTTGACTTTTGCAAAAAGCCCCGTGCTGCGAATCAACTCCCCAAACGGCCCGTATTCATACGAAGCCGCCTTCGTGCCGTCCGCCATATCGAAGAGGTTGGTGACATTTCCATTGCCATCGTAGGCAACCGAAAACTGCTTCGCTTCTGGCAGTTGGTTGATCCACAGCAAGCCCCCGATCCCTCCCGTCGCTTCGCCCCCGCTCAAGTCGCTTCCCCACACATACCCCCGAATCGGTATCCCGCTTTTCGTCCACTCGGCGGCAAGATTCCATCCATCATACGCAAAAAACAGCGTGTAGCGTTCCACAAATTCGCCCTCGTGGTGATCCTCCACCTTCTTGCGGATTCGCCTGCCCGCATAATCATAACCAAAGCTCAACCGCTGGGTAGGCACTCCGGCATCGGAAGCTTTCCAATGGGTAAGGGAATCAGAATTTGCAAATCTCCCTCTTTATCCCGCAATGTGGGCGGAGCATCTTGCTCCGGTTTCTTCTCAAGCGGTATAACAGCATTTTCCGCTTTCCTAAGAGGAAATGAGATAAACTCTGGCAAGCCCAGATCAAGG
>DYNR01000364.1 GCA_020720945.1 Chthoniobacter flavus
CTAGGACGGGGGAAGGAATTTCCCCCGTCCGAATTAGGTGCTGCGGTTTATTTTTTTCCCATCGGAGCAGCCAGGGGAGGTTGTCCTGTGGAGTCCACCTTGCCTTCGCGGGCGGTGGAGCGTTCAAAGTGGAGAATTGCTTTGCGGGTTTCGATTCCGTCGGGCGAGACCGCGACGATGGGGATGTCGTAAGTCCCGTCGGGGAAGACGAAGTGGTAGTGGAAAGTCCCGTCTTTGCCGAGTTCGACCGGTTTGCCGTCGATGGTCACTTTAGCGTCCGGGTGCGTGCCGCCGTAGAAGATAAGTTCCGCATTGACATGCATATAGAACTCGCGGGCGGAGCCGGAGGCTGCGGCAGACCAGCTACCGGATTCCGAGTTTTCCCAGTTTGAGAGGAGCTGTTTTGTCCAGCTCGAAAGGGATTCGGCCGTCCAGCTTGTCATGGATTCGCTGAACCAGCTCGAGAGGCGGGCTTCTGACCAGCTTGAGCTTTCCGAACCAGACCAGCTCGAGAGTTCTGCGCCAGTCCAACTGGATTGGGCGGCGGTCGCCCAACTCGAAAGGGCGGCCTGGAACCAGCTTGTCAAAGCGGCTTGGTTTTCTGTGAGGTTCCAGCTTGAAAGGGAGCCGGAGGAAGAAGTGGATTCGGCAGCTTGCGCCCAGCTTGAAGCAAAAATTTCAAACCAGGAAGAGGCGGCACCGATGCCCGAGGATTCCGCGCCTGCGGCGGCGACACCCCAGCTTGTCAGCCATTCCGAAGCGGCGGCGTGGCGGGCGGCGTAAGTCCAGCTCAGGAGAGATTCCGTCCAACTGCTCAGGGTTTCCGAGCTGAGGGATTCGAATTTCACGACACCGCTGAAGAGGCTCGATTCGCCGGACAACGCCTGGAAGCGGGCGAGCATTTCGCTTGAGCTTTCGCTGCTGAGCATTTCCGAAAGGCGGGCGTGGATGGCCGAAGAGAGGGAGGCGGAATCTTGGGATGCCGCCAGCATATTCAGCATGAGTTGGTCGCCCAGAATCGATTTGAGGAGGCGGAAGGCTTCTTCGTTGATGGAAGGGACGGAAGCGCGGGAGACCGCGACGCCGGATTGGGCGCGCTGGATGTTTGCCAGGTGGCGCATGAGGTCCGGGTGGTTTCGCACTTGGGGAGGGAGGCTTGCGAGAAGGGCGGAAAAAGCCGTGTCGAGCGGGAGGGTGGCGAAAGAAAAATTTTCGTCGCTGGAGACTTGGGAGCGGGGGGTGGTGGCTTGTTGGGAGCGACCGAGAAGGTTCCATTCCCCGTTGCGGTAGAACCCGATTTCCACGAAGTAGGAGATGCCGGATTGCCCGACGGGGATATACCAGTTGCGGATCTCGAACGGGACTTCAAATTCCAGTTCCAGTTTGCCGGAAGCACTTTGAATGCAACGGATTACCGCGGGTCCACCCGGATGGCTGCCGATGTCCAAATCCCAGTAGGTGAACAGGCGCAGGGGTTCTTGTGCGACCAGAAAAATCACATTTTCGCCGTAAGAGCGAGGCAGTTCGCCGATTTCGCCTCTCGCGGTGTGATCTCCCGATGCGCTCGCGTATTTTCCTGCGATTTCCGAGGAAGGTTCATCCCCCTCCAGAATCGGTTTTGCGCTGATTTGAAACCCCGGAGGTTTTTCCGTGTTTCCTTTTAAGTTGTGATTGTTGCCCATGTTTTTTCCTCCTCGAAATAGTTGGTTACAGTGCTATCAATCACAGTCCCGCCGAAGATGGCAAAACTTTTTTTGTCATTTCCCTCTTTTTTCGGAGAGGGGTTTTGCGGGAGGGGGGGCGAGGTTTTTTGATTTTTTGCAAACGGGGTTGCAGTTTGGCGGAAAATCGTGCAGGGTTGCGGAAGTCGTCCGTTTTTAGCGTTCGCACTCGTAGCTCAATTGGATAGAGCGTTGGCCTCCGAAGCCAAAGGTTGTGGGTTCGACCCCCGCCGGGTGCATTCCCCCCAAAAAAGAAGAGAAGCGGCAAGCGACAAGGGATAAGTAGCAAGGGAAAATGTGGTGCTGTGGGTTCGGCTTTTTGGGGAAATTGCCGGTTGGGAGAAGGGGTGTTTTTTTAGGTTTGTTCTTGTTGGAGAGGGAGTTGTGCGGATTCGGAAGATGCTTGGGAAAGGAATTCTGCCATGAGCGCACGGTCTTTTTTTCCCGGAGAAGACTCGATGCCTCCCGCGGTATCGACGGCGAACGGGCGTGTTGACAGGA
>DYNR01000098.1 GCA_020720945.1 Chthoniobacter flavus
GCGGGGATTGGGAGGAGAAGTGAGGGTTTGACAAGAGGGAGGAATCGCAGGAGTGTGAGGGGCTTATGCCATTTACAAAGCTTGGATTGACCAAGCCACTTTTACACGGAGTCCAAGCGATGGGTTACGGGGAGCCTACGCCGGTGCAGTTGCGAGCCATTCCCCCAGCACTAGAGGGGAAGGATGTGATTGCGTCCGCCCAGACAGGAACCGGAAAGACGGCGGCGTTTGCGTTGCCGATTCTCCAGTCGTTGGGGGGACACGGGAAGCTGCGTTGTTTGATTCTCGAGCCTACGCGGGAGTTGGCGATGCAGGTAGAGACTTCGATCCGGAATCTTGCGCGATTTACGGATTTGCGGGTGGCTTGCGTATTTGGAGGCGTGGGGTATGGGGCGCAGAGGATTGCGCTGCGAGAAGGGCTAGATATTTTGGTGGCGACGCCGGGGCGGCTGGAGGATCACATGCAGCAGGGATTGGTGCAGTTGAACGACATCCGGGTGCTGGTTTTGGACGAAGTGGACCGGATGCTGGATGTCGGTTTTTTGCCGCCGATGCGCCGGATTATTTCCAAGTGCCCGAAGGCGCGGCAAACGCTATTTTTTTCGGCGACGCTGCCGCCCGAGATTGCCGGGTTGGCGGATTGGGCGTTGCGGGGGGATGCGGTGCGGATCGAGGTGGGGGCGGCGCGGAGTGTTGCCACGATGGTGAAGCATGGGGTTTATCTGGTGGATGCGTCGCGGAAATTCGATCTTTTGCAAGCGTTGTTGGAGGCGACAGATTTTCAAAGCGCGATTATTTTTTCTAGGACAAAGCATGGGGCAGACAAGATCGCCAAGAAGTTGCGGGGGGCGAATCATTCGGTTGCGGTTTTGCATGCGAACCGTTCGCAAAACCAGCGGATTGAGGCATTGGAAGGATTCAAGAGCGGAAAATACGAGGTGATGGTTGCCACGGATATTGCGGCTAGGGGGATTGATGTCGCGGGGGTGAGCCATGTGATCAACTACGATATTCCGCAGCATCCGGAGGATTATGTTCACCGGATAGGTCGGACGGGGCGGGCGCAGCAGACGGGGGATGCGTTCACTTTGGTTGCGATGGACGAAGTGAGCAAGCTGGCGGCGATCGAGAAGTTCATCGGGCAAAAAATCGAGCGGTTGGAGATGGGGGGATTTGCGGTGCCTGCGGCGGGGAGTTTTGCGCCGGCGAAGAAGGCGTTGGAGCCGCGTTTGGATGGGACGAGGAAGCGCGTGTTTGGGAAGTCGAGGAGAAGTTTTGGCGGTAGGCAGCGCGGGTAGTTTTTGACTTGAAATTTGCCGGGCCTGCCATCGTGTCGGATTGGGTTCCGGTAGAGAAAAAAGGAGAAGTTGCAAGGAGTTTCCCGAAGCTCTATTGTTTGGCGGTATGAGCCAGACCCCATGTGAATCGTGCAGAGAAAAATTCGTAGGATCGGAACCGGATTGTCCTTCCTGCTTGGTGGAGATCTTGAAGAGGACTTCGTTTTTTGCTGCGGTTTCCGAGGAGGTGTTGCTGCATATCGCGGAGCGCGCCCGGCGGCGGTTTTACGAGGTCGGCGAGTATGTGTATCGGAGTGGGGATCCCTCGGAATCTATGCATGTGATTCTCGGAGGAAAAGTCGAAGTCGTGATTGAAAGCGGGGACAGCGAGATTCCGATTGCCGAGATTGGGGAGGGGGAAACGATCGGGGAGATGGGTTTGATCGAGGGGGTTCCAAGGGCGGCATCCGTCCGGGTCATCGAAGCGTTGGATGTGCTGGAGCTAGATGATTTGGTCAATGTTGCGTTCCAGTGTGATTCCAGCGTTTCCCTCGAGACGATGAAAATGGTTTTGCGTCGTTTGAGGCACAGCAACAACGAGTTAGAAAAGCGGATGCTTGAGTTGGGGCAACTTTACGCGAAGCTTGAAGACAGCTACCACGAAACGGTGATGGCGCTTTCCGGCGCGTTGGAGTTGCGCGACAAAGTGACGGCGGGGCACTCCGACCGGGTGACGGCATACAGTCTAATTATCGGGGATGCGATGGGTTTGAGCGACGAGCAACTTGCCGATTTGCGGTTGGGGGCACTCCTGCATGATTTGGGGAAGATCGGGGTGTCTGACACGATTTTGCACAAGGATGGAAAGCTGACCGAAGAGGAATGGAAAAAGATGCGGATGCATCCGGAGTTGGGCTGCCAGATCATCGGGAAAGTCCCGTTTTTAGAACCAGCCAGAGAGGTGGTGCTTTCGCATCACGAGCGATGGGGGGGAGGGGGGTACCCGCAGAATCTTTCTGGGGAGGTGATTCCACTCGGGGCGCGGATTTTTGCGTTGGCCGATGTGTTTGACGCATTGTCGATGGAGCGTTCTTACAAGGAAGCGTGGGCGATCGGCGATGTGATTGAAGAAATCAAGAAGAGTTCTGGGACGCATTTTGACCCCCGAGTGGTGGAAGCTTTTTTGGTGAAGCTCGATGTGATTTTAGAGGTTTTTGAAAAGTCCAAGGCAGGGGAGTCCATCCGGGCGTTCGTGAGTTTGAAGCCCTATCGCGACCCGCTTTGATCTGTTTTTTTTCGGGGCGCGAAGGGGCGTGATGATGCGAAAAAGGGGAGAGGGGATGGGGGCAGGAGATTGGTTGGCTTGGAGGGATGGGAGGGAAGAAAACTCTCGACTTGCTGGGGGGAACCTGCCTCAATGGAAGACCGATTTTAGAAAGCATTGAAGGTTTGCGATTTGACCCAATTTTATTCTCCGGTCAGCGGGGGAGTGAAGCGATACCTCGAACAGAAAGTGGCATACATGACGCGTTTTTGTCCGAGCAGCCGTCATGTTTTGATCATTCCTGGGGCGGAGACGGCGCATCGGGTTGAAGGTCTTGCGTCGGTTTACACGATTCAATCGCCGTTGGTTTCCCGCACTTCGCGTTATCGGGTTTTGCTCAACCTGCCGATGGTCGAGCGCATTTTGGAGGAGGAAAGGCCCGACATCATCGAGTCCGGGGACCCGTATCAAGTCGCGTGGAAAGCGATTGTTTCCGGGCGGTCTTTGAGCATTCCGGCGGTCGGTTTTTACCACTCGCATTTTCCCGAGGCGTATATCCGTTCGGTGGCAAAATTTTTTGGGAAGATCGCTTTGCATATCACCGAAGAAATCGCGCAAAGGTATGTGCGGGCACTTTACAACCGTTTTGAGCGGACGATGGTTCCGAGTCCAGGGTTGGCGCAACTTTTGGGAGAGTGGGGGGTAGAGAATGCGGTTAATATCGATTTGGGGGTTGATCCCGAGATCTTCCGTCCGGATACGAGTGCGCGTTGCACGGTCCGTTCCGAGTTAGGGATTCCCGGAAACCGTTTTTTGCTTTTATACACTGGGCGATTGGCACCAGAGAAAAATGTAAAAACGCTTTTTTCGGCATTTGAGGTATTGAGTAAGGAGTGTCCGGGGAAGTATCATTTGCTGGCGATTGGAGATGGTGCATTGCGGCAGAGTTTGCGCAAGTTGCAGGAAGCGGCAGATGGTTTTGTGAGTTGGTTGCCGTATTGTGGGGATGCGGGGAGGTTGGCCGATTATTACCGGGCGGCCGATTTGTTTGTGCATCCTAGCGTGAACGAAACTTTTGGGCTCGTGACCTTGGAGAGCCAGGCGTGCGGGACCCCCGTTGTCGGGATTCGGGGCAGTTACATGGACAGGATTATTTTCAGCGACCAAACCCACTGGGCACCAGAAAATACTGCGGGGGCATTGGCCGGAGCGATCGAAAAAATAGCCGGGAGCGATTTGGCGGCAGTCGGGAGGAAGGTTTCGGAAGAAGTGCGTTCGAGGTATTCTTGGAACAGGGTATTTTCCCACCTCTTTGCTATTTACCAAGAAGTGATAGAAGAATATAATCCGTGACTGTGTCATCAGAAAAACCCATTACCACGAGCCGAAAATACCGTCCGCAGGATCGGGAGGCAGTCCGCCGCCTCTGCTGCGAGACAGGTTTTTTGGGCAAACCGATTGACCCCGTTTTTGAAGATCGAGAGATTTTTGCGGATTATCTGACTAGTTATTATACGGATTGTGAGCCCGAGTCCTCTTTTGTGCTGGAGTCAGGCGGGGAGGTGAAGGGGTATTTGTTGGGGTCGCGGTTGCCCCGGCAGCAGGGGCGCTATAATTTTTGGCATAACATCCGGTTGTTTTGCAAAGGGATGCTCCGGTATCCGGGGTATAACAGGGCGACGAAAGATTACATTCGCTGGATTTTGGGCAATTCGTGGAAAGAAGTGCCGGCGCAGCCGAGGAATGCGGCGCATTTTCATTTTAACTTGTTGCCGGAGGTCCAAGGGTTGCCGAATGTGCGCCCGTTGTTGCAGATGTATTTGGACTATTTGCAGGAAAAGGGAGAAAAGCAAGTTTTTGGGCAGATGGTGACATTTGAGACCCGGCGAGGGGCAAAGGCATTCGAGCGTTTTGGTTTTCGGGTGCTAGAAAAAAAAGAAATCACAAAATATCGGCGATTGCATCCCGAGCCGGTGTATTTGACGACCGTGCTCAAGGAGCTAGACGACAACATACGAATATGAGCAAAGAAATGAGCCGAGAAGAAACGCCCGATCCTCTTTTGCGGGCGCGCAGCGTATTTCAAACCGAGATCGAGGAATTGCAAAAGGTGTCGGTGCGGCTGGATCACCGGTTTTCGGAAGCGGCGGAGATGGTGCGGGAGGCGGTGGAGTCTCGGTATAAAATAGTGGTTTTGGGGGTTGGCAAGTCCGGTCACATCGGAGAAAAAATTGCGGCAACCTTGACGAGCACGGGATCGCCCGCGGTGGTGTTAAATTCATTGAATGCGTTGCATGGCGATTTGGGGGTTGTCAGTGATGGGGATGTTATTTTGGCGTTGAGTTACGGGGGAGAGACGGAAGAGCTGTTGAATGTTTTGCCGGCACTCGCACGGTTCGAGGTCAAAATTATTGCGTTGACGGGGAACCCGCGTTCCACTTTAGCGCGGTCGGCATCGGTGGTTCTCGATGTGGCGGTGGATCGGGAAGCGTGTCCGCTCGGGCTTGCTCCCACTTCCAGCACGACGGCCATGCTCGTCCTCGGGGATGCGCTGGCGATGGCGGTGCTCGAAGCTAGGGGGTTCAACAAAGACGATTTTGCGCGTTTTCATCCCGGCGGGACATTGGGGAGGAATTTGCTGACGAAAGTTTCCGACATCATGCGACCGTCCTCGGACATTCCGATTTTGTCCGAGGGGGCAAAAATTATGGAGGTGGTAAAAGCCACGACGCAATACCGGGCGGGGGCGGCCATTTTAGTGGACGAGAGCGGGAAGATGAGCGGGATTTTTACGCAAGGGGATTTTGCCCGTTATTTTCCAGAGCATCCGGATTTGGCGCATCTCCCTGTGGCAGAGTTTATGACGAGAGCGCCCGTGACGATCCGGGAAGACCGTTTGGCGGCGGAAGTGCTTCATGTGTTGCGTTCCCATCGCGTGGACGACTTGGTCGTGATCGATGCGGCGGGGCATCCGAGCGGGCTTGTAGATTCCCAAGACCTTTCCCGGTTGAAAATCCTTTAACCCCGTCGGGAAAGCGGTATAGTGGGCTTTCCGATTTTTTAATTTTTTTAAACCAAACCAAAGACAGACAATATGGCACAAGCAAATGATCTCAGAAAAGGGATGGCGATCCGTTACAATGGCAATCCCGCAATCGTCCTCGATGTCCAGCACCGCACGCCCGGAAACTTGAGGGCGTTCGTGCAGGCGATCATCCGTTACATCAACACGGGAAAGAGCGCGGATGTCCGTTTTTCTTCGACGGAAAAAATGGATGTGGTGGATGTGCATCGCGCGGAGTTGGAGTTTAGTTACGCGGACAACCAAGGGTATCATTTCATGGATCCTGCCAACTACGAAACCGTGACTTTTGGAGCCGATTTCGTCGGGGAGGCAAAGGATTATTTGACGGAAAATCTGAAGGTAGAAATTTTGTATGTGGAAGGTCGTGCCGCGCAGTTGGAGTTGCCGGCATCGGTGACGCTGCGCGTGGCAGAATCCGCGGAAGGCGTTCGTGGAGACAGCGCAAACAATGTCCAGAAGCCCGCGGTTTTGGAAACGGGCAAATCCATTCAAGTGCCGCTTTTCATCAAAGAAGGGGAACTGATTAAAGTCGATAGCCGCACGGGTGCCTACATGGGGCGCGCGTGAGCGATTTTTTCGTTTGGTGGATCGGCAGAAAAAAATAGTTCGCCGGAAGCCGTCGGGAGCAAAAAAAGGATTCTCGCGGATTGAAGCGTCCGTGGTTGCTGGTCGGCGGGGGATGGTTCCGCCCGCCGGCGAAGACGAGGATTTTTTTCCGCAGAAAAAAACGGTTGCCCGCAAAAAAAAAGGCGGGGGCGAGGAGGAAAGAACCAGAGCGGGCGGGGGTGGGCGCAAAGAGGTTCGCGTCCCGATTTGGTGGGTGAAGACGCTCGTGGGAGTGGTGCTTCTGCTTCCCGTCGCCCTGGTTTTGACGCAGGCGTTTTTTGCTTCGCTTACGGCGGCGGCGAGCGACCAGAGATTTTGGTTGACCGACGAGTTTTGGTTTTTTTCGGCGGGGGCGATTTTTTGGCTTTTGCTTTTTTTTACCCTTCCGCGACCGATGTGGTTTTATGTGTTCGGGCACGAGGCGACCCACGCTGTTTTCGTGAAGTTGACGGGGGGGGAAATCCACGGTTGCAGGGTGAGTTCCAAGGGCGGATATATCCTTGCAAACAAGGTCAATACGCTTATCGCACTCGCCCCGTATTTCGTTCCGTTTTACACGGTTCTCGTGCTGTTTTCCTACGGTTTTTTCTCCCTGTTTTTTGATACGGACCCGTATTACCGTTTTTTTTGGGGAGCGGTGGGATTCACTTGGGCGTTCCATTTCAGTTTCACTTGTTTGATGCTTCCCAAGAGGCAGAGCGACCTTTCTTACGGGGGGCATTTTTTTTCGTTGCTGGTGATTTATATCGCGAACATTTTGGTGCTTTCGCTGGTTTTGTTTGCGTGCCCGCATTCGGTAGGGCTCGCCGATTTTTTTTGGAAAATCGTCCATTATGCGGGGGAGTTTTCTTCCTTGTTTTTGCGGGTGGTGAAAGGGAGTTTTTGAGGTGTGATCGTGCGGTCTAGGGGTGAGCGCGTGTTGGGCGTGCTTTTGGAGGAGCAAGAGAAAAGAGGGGGGAGCTTGCCGTTCCGGGAATTTATGCGGTTGGCGTTGTATCATCCCGAGTTGGGGTATTATGCCCAAAACATCCGGGAGGTCGGGAAGGGCGGAGATTTTACGACGGTTCCGACGGTGTCTTCCCTCCTTGCGAAAGCGGTTTTTGAGTGGACGGAAAAAATTCGGAGGGAGGTTCCTTGCCTGCGCGATGCGCCCGTGATCGAAGTGGGCGGGGGGTCTGGTGCAATGGCGGTTTCCTTTTTTCGAGCGATGGGATGGCGGCGTTTTTTTTCGTTTTTTTCGCGTCCGTATTGGCTCGTTGATGTCTCCAGACCGCTGGGGGAGCAACAAGAGCGAAGGGCGGGGAAGGGGAGAGTCCGGAGGTTTTCTTCGGTCGGAGATGCGCTGGAGGCGGCAGGAGGGAAAGCCATTTTTTTTTCCAACGAGCTAGTCGATGCGTTCCCGTGTTCTGTTTGGGAAATGGGGGAGGGCGGGTGGAAGGAAGTCGGGGTGCGGGTGGAAGAAGAGAGGGTTTGTGAGGTGTTGCTGGAGAGGGAGTTACCGGATTCTACGATTTTTTTGCAGGGGGGGGAGACTTTTGCATTTGGGCAGAGAGTGGAGACGCATGAGGCGTGGAAGGAGTGGTTGGCAGAGTGGTCTCCGAAAGTCGAGGCGGGCGCGATGTTGACCATTGATTACGGGGCGTTGGCGGCGGAGGTTTACCGGCAGAGGCGGAAGGGGAGCCTCCGCGGATACTGGCGGCAGGAGCGGTATGAGGGAGGCGGGGTTTATTCCCGTTTTGGGATGCAAGATTTGACGGCGGATGTGAATTTTTCCGATGTCGAACGATGGGGGGAAGCGGCGGGTTGGAAGACTTCGTCGATTGCTCCGTTGGCGGATTTTTTGCGGCGGTGGCAGGGGGAGGGGTTCGGGGGAGAGGACGGGAGGTTTTTTGATTTGCAGGATGCCGGGGGAGCTTTTCTTGTTTGTGAGGCAGTGAGGCGGTAGGATGCCATCTATGCCAGCGGAGTTGTTCAATCGACGGGGGCGGATTCAGGTTTTATGAAATTTTTAATAGCCTTCGATAAATTCAAGAACAGTCTTACAGCTACAGATGCTGGAGAGTTGGCGGCGGAGGTGCTGGGCGAGCAGCATTCCGGTTGGGAGGTTTGCTTGTGTCCAATGAGCGATGGAGGGGAGG
>DYNR01000099.1 GCA_020720945.1 Chthoniobacter flavus
TCGCGTGATTTTAAAACACGGAGAGCGAAGTCGCTTCGGGCACGCTTAAAATGCCTTCCGTTTTTTCCCTTTGGGCGAAGGCGTTTTTTTTGCATACGAGAAAGAGGTTCGGGCGGCGGAGTTTCCGGAAGATTTGCCTCCTTCCAACTCCCGGATTTGGTCGCGCAAAAGGGCTGCCCTTTCGTATTCTAGCGCGGCGGCGGCCTCCGCCATTTCTTGGCGCAATTCGCGCAGGAGTTCCCCCGCGTCAAATTCCCCTTCTTCTTCCCGGAGAATGGACTGTTCCACCTCGCGCCCTTTGACGATCATGTGGAGGCTTTCTTGCACCGCCCGCACGACGCTCTGTGGCGTGATGCCGTGTTTCTCGTTGTAAGCCAACTGTTTGTTCCGGCGGTATTCGCTGATTTCCAAAAGGGCGCGGATGCTTTTTGTCAGGATGTCGGCGAAGAGATAAACGGTGCCTTCCGAATGCCGGGCGGCGCGGCCCGCCGTTTGGATCAGCGAAGTTTGACTGCGGAGATAGCCCTCCTTGTCTGCGTCCAAAATGCAGACCAAGCTGACTTCCGGCAAGTCGAGCCCCTCGCGCAACAAGTTGATGCCCACGAGGATGTCGAAACGCCCTGCGCGAAGATCCCGCAAAATTTCCACCCGCTCGATGGTATCGACATCGCTGTGCAAGTAGCGGACTTTCAACCCGACATCGCAGAGGTAATCCGTCAGGTCTTCCGCCGTCCGTTTGGTCAAAGTGGTGACGAGCACGCGTTCGCCTTTCTCGGTTCTTTCCCTGCACAATGCGATCGTTTCGTCGATCTGCCCTTGGAGCGGACGGATTTTTATGACGGGGTCGAGAAGGCCGGTGGGGCGGATGATCTGCTCCACGACAAGCGGCGCGCCCGGCGTTTCGCAATCGAAAGCAGCACCCGCAGGAGGGGGTAACAGCGGGAGCGGTTCTTTTCCATCCGTTTCGCTGTTAGGGAGATAGGAAACATTTCCGGCTTTGCTGTTGCGGAACTCGAAAGGGCCTGGCGTGGCGGAGACATAAAGAATTTGGCCTGTCATTTCCATGAACTCCCGAAAAATCAAGGGCCGGTTGTCGAGCGCGCTCGGGAGGCGAAACCCGTAATTCACAAGGACGGTTTTTCTGGAACGGTCGCCCGCATACATCCCGCCGAACTGCGGGACGGTCGCGTGCGACTCGTCGATGACGGTGAGCGTGTCTTCGGGGAGGAAGTCCATGAGGGTGAAAGGGCGGGAACCGGCGGGACGGCCGGAAAGGTGGCGGGAGTAGTTTTCGATTCCTGCGCAGAAGCCCATTTCCTGCATCATTTCTAAGTCGAACTCCGTGCGCATCCTGATTCGCTGGGCTTCGATGAGCTTGTTTTCTTTTTCGAAAAAAGCGACGCGCTCTTCGAGTTCCGCGCGGATCGCGGCGATGGCGGGTTTCATTTTTTCTGCGGGGGTCACGAATTGTTTTGCGGGAAAAACCGTGATGGATTCTAGCTGTTCTCTGGTTTTGCCGGTGAGGGGATCGACGAGGGAGAGGCGTTCGATTTCATCCCCGAAAAACTCGATTCGCAAGGCCGTGTCGTCTTGCTGCGCCTGGTGGAGTTCCACGACATCGCCGCGGACGCGAAACTTTCCGCGAGAAAAATCGTAATCGTTTCTTTCGTAGAGCATTGCGACGAATTTCTGCAAGACGGCATCGCGGGAAATTTGCTGTCCCCGGCGGAGGGAAATGAGCATTTCCATAAAATCGTCAGGCGAGCCCAAACCATAAATGCAAGAGACGCTGGCAACGACGATGACATCGCGGCGGGTGAGCAGCGAACTCACGGTAGAAAGGCGGAGGCGCTCGATCTCGTCGTTGATGGCACTGTCCTTTTCGATGTAGGTATCGGAGCGCGGGATGTAGGCTTCCGGCTGGTAGTAATCGAAGTAGCTGACGAAGTATTCGACCGCGTTGTGTGGGAAGAATTGCTTGAACTCGCTGTAAAGCTGCGCGGCGAGAGTTTTGTTGTGGGAAAGGACGAGCGCGGGGCGATCTAGGTGCTCGATGACATTGGCGACGGTGAAGGTTTTGCCGGAACCGGTGACACCGAGCAATGTCTGGTGACGGTTGTCCGCCAAAAGCGAACGCGTGATTTTTTCGATCGCTTCTGGCTGGTCGCCGCCAGGAGAGTAAGAGCTTTGCAGGCGGAAGGGCATCAGCGGCCAGGCATCATCTGGAGAATGGCGCCTTTCAAATAGCAGGTTTCTGGAATGTGGAGCAGGACCGGGTGGTCTAGCGGTTGCTGGAGTTTTTTGAGGAGGCGGAAAGTGCGGGAAGCGTCCAGAAAACCATCGGCGGCGGCACGCAGAAAATCGGCTTCATCGATGTGGTGGGAACAAGAAAATGTGGCGAGGATCCCATTGGGCGAAAGCATCCGCGCCGCGCGGAGATGGATTTCGCGGTATCCGCTGGCGGCACCCGAAACCCCCGTCTTTCCCCTCGCGAAAGAAGGAGGGTCTAAAATAATCATATCCCATTGCTCCCCATGCTTTTCCGCTTTTCGCAGATACTCGAAAACATCCCGCTTTTCGACGGTCAAGGAAAGGGAGTTCGACTTCGCGTTCGCCGCGATTTTTGTGCAGGCATCTTCGGCGGATTCGAGGGCTTTGACTTCCGATGCGCCCGCCCGCGCACAAGCCAAAGCGAAGCCGCCTTGATTCGAGAAGCAATCCAGCACCCTGCGCCCCTGGGCGAACGCGGCGACCTCCGCATACGAGTCCAACTGGTCGAGATAAAAACCCGTTTTTTGGCCTTCGAGCAAGTTTGCTTCGAAGCGGACTCCCGCCACCTCGAACGGGTGGGAAAAAATCTTTTCGCCCCAGAGGTGCCCCGAAACGAGAGGCAGCCCTTCCGCCGCCCTGCCTGAAGCGTCGTTTCGTTCCAGGACGCACTTGACACCCAAAACTTCGGCGGCGACCTCGGCGATTTCGGTTTTTTGCAAATCCATGGCGAGGGTGAGAGTTTGGAGGACTGCGGTGTCGCCGTAGCGGTCGATGATGATTCCCGGCAAGCCATCGCTTTCGCTCCAGACGGCGCGGCAAGGGCGTTTGTCCAGCCCGAAAGATTTCCGGTATTCCCACGCCATGCGGATGCGGCGGAAAAAGAAGTCGCGGTCGAGGCCTTGCCGTTGGCGGGAAAAACGGCGGGCGCTCAGGTGGGAAGCGGCGTTGTAAATCGCCGAGCCGAGGAACTTATCTTTGCCGTCTTTGATGGAAATGACGGTGCCGTTTTCCGGTTTTCCGTAGATTTTGAGGATTTCCGAAGAAAAGACCCAGTCGTGCCCGTGTAAAATCCGGGAGCGAGGTTTGACGATAATGCCACTCATGATTAAGAAAAAATAAAACGGGGTTGAGGTTCAGGAAAGAAAAGTATCTTCGTGGGAATAAGGGGGAGCGCAACAGCAGAGGAACCGCAGCGGGGAGACGGCGCGGATGGAATGGAGGGAGCCGGGAGGAATGAGCGCACAATCACCGGTCGAAACGGGGCGAGATTCCCCACCGATGGAAAGGACGCCTTCGCCTTCGAGGATGAAATAAAGCTCTTCGGATTTTTTGTGGAAGTGGGGTTCGGTGGTTTGTTCTGGGGCGAGAGAAGCTTCCGCCAGGCTTTGGTTTTGCACCGGAGCATTCGTGCGGTCGAGGATGCTACGGATTTGCGAGCCGTCTTTCGTGATGAAAGGTTTTTGGCTGGATAGGTTCTGAATAATCATAGATAGTAGGTGGCAGAGTATGAAATTTTTTGAAGGTTGCACAGCATTGGTTACGGGAGCTTCGTCCGGTTTGGGCGCCGAGTTTGCGCGGCAGTTGGCGCCCTACGCCCGCCGTTTGGTTTTGGTTGCGCGGCGGCAAGAGCGGCTGGAGGAATTGAGGGGTTCGCTGTCTTCTCTTTTTCCAAATTTAGATGTGCGGATTTACCGTGCGGATTTGTGCGACGAGCGGGAGCGCGCGGCATTGGCGGGATGGCTGGAAGAACAAAACCTGCCCGTGCATTTGCTGGTGAACAATGCGGGGCTGGGGGACCACGGCGATTTTCTCGGGAGCGATTACGCCCGGGTGAAAGCCATGATCGAAACCAACATTACGGCGCTGACGCATTTGACGCACGCCCTTTTGCCGCGGATGGTCGCGGGCGGAAGAGCCGCCGTGCTCAATGTCAGCTCGGTGGCGGGGTTTTTTCCCCTGCCGAACATGGCGGTTTACTCGGCGACGAAAGCGTATGTCACGAGCTTCTCGGAAGCGTTGCGTATGGAGTTGCGCCCCAAGGGGATAACAGTGACAGCACTCTGCCCTGGCCCTGTGCCGACCGAATTTTTTCAGGTTGCGACCAGGAATTCCGGAGGCGGAAACCCCGAAAAATTTCAGGTGCCGGCGGTGCTGGCGGCGACCCCTTCCGAAGTGGTTTACGCCGGCCTGCGGGCGGTGAGCCGGGAGCGCGCCCGCGTGGTGCCAAACTTGGCTCTTTGCGTGTTGGTCGGGGCGTTGCTGCTGTTGCCGTTTTGCCTAGTGAGAAAACTCATCGCTTCCAAGGCGTCGGAAATTTAAGTTTTTGAGAGGGGCTACCTGTATGGAGGAACGAGAAAAAGAGGAAAAAAAGATGGCGGGTTTGGCGGAGGAAGAGCAAAGGTTTCGCGATGCGTTCGCGCTGGTTTCTCCGCAGATCGCCGAAGTGGAACGACGGATCCGGGAGCAGGCGCAGCGGTTCGATCCGGGAGTCGGAGGGTATGCCGAGTATGTTTGCGGGGCGGGAGGCAAACGGCTTCGCCCGGTTTTGGCGTTGTTGTCGGCTGGGGCAACCGGAAAAATTTCGGACGGCCACCTCGATCTCGCAGTAATTTTGGAGCTGATCCATGTGGCTTCGCTGGTCCACGACGACATCATGGACGGGGCGGATGTGCGGCGCGACCAAGCGACTGCCAACGCCAAATGGGGCAACGCGATCACCGTGTTGCTGGGGGATGCACTCTTCGCCCATGCGTTGCGCTTGGCGACGAGTTTTGAAAACACGGAAATCTGCCGGAGAATCGCCGATGCGTCGGTCGATGTTTGTTCGGGGGAAATTCTCCAGACTCGCCGCCGCTTCGATTTGAGTTTGGCGGTGCAGGAATATTACAAAATCATCGAGATGAAAACGGCTGCGCTTTTCGCTGCCGCGTGCGAGTTAGGGGCGGTGCTGAACGGGTGCGATGCGGAGGTTGCCCGCGGGCTGGAATCCTTCGGAAGAAAGCTAGGGATGGCTTACCAGATTTATGATGATTGCGTGGATCTGGTTGGTTCGGAAGATGTTGCGGGAAAAACTCTGGGGACAGATTTGCGGAAAGGGAAGTTCACCCTCCCGGTGCTCGTGCTCCTCGGACAAGGCGATGCGGGCGTTTCCGAAAAAATCCGGCAAGTGCTTCTGGGTGGAGGGGATGCCCCGGAAACTGGAGAGGAAGATTTAGTCGGGCTGTTACGGGCGAGCGGTGCCCTGGGGCGTTCCGTCGCAGATGCGAAAAAGCTGCTGGCGGAAGGCGATGCCGCGCTTGCTGGTTTGGCGGAATCCCCTTTCCGCGACGCACTGCTTTCGATTTCTTCTTTCGTCGGTAAACTCTTGGGCGACATCGAGAAATGAACGAGGACGAGCATTGCCTGGAAATCCGCACCTATTTCGTCCGCGGAAAAAATGCCCTCGTTGCCAGGGGGTGTTTCACGGAGCTTTATGTGGAGCATTACCTGACGCTTTCGGACCACGGTTTGCGGTTTGGCGAAGGGTTGGATGCGAAGTTCAAGGAGGCGGTGGCGGCGGTTTGTCTTTACGCCGCGTGCCGCCCGCACGACGAGGTCGTCGCGTGGACGCTGCACTACGAAGACCCCGCGTGCAACATTTTCGTCACGGCGGACAACCCGGCGGGGAAAGTAGTCGGCACCATCCATACCGAAAATGTGCGGACGGCCGGAAAGTGCCTGCTCTACGGCGATGTTCTTTCGGGGAATAACCCGTTAAGGCGCAGCACGATAGAATTTTGTGAAGGCGATTCTCCCTTCGTTGCCGCCGGTCGTTTTTACCTCCAGAGCGAGCAGAGGGAAGCCCGCTACTTCACGCACTCCGAAGAAGACTTCGTCTTGGTCGGTGCCCAGCCCGACTGCGATTTGGAATGGCTCAAATCCTTGGATGAAAAAGCGGTCCGCGAGCTCGACCAAAAAGAAGAACTCCGCCTGCTTGAAATCCGGAAGTTCCATTGGAAATGCGGCTGTAGCTTGGAAAAAATGATGGGGATTCTTGCGCCCGTGATGCAACGAGACCCCGTCGCACTTTTTGGCGAAGATGCTTCCGTAACCATGCGTTGCCCGCGTTGCGGAGCCGCTTATCAAATCGCTAGAGAAGAGCTCGAAAAGTTTTGCGAAGGAAGTGCGCCGTCCCTCCCTCCGGTCGGATGACCCGCCTAGCAAACCTCCCATTCAACACAAAGACAAACACTATGGCCCAAGAATCTTCCATGAATCTCGCAATCGGGGCACCGCTCCCCGAATTTTCCTTGCCCGATGTTTCATCGCAAGCTCTCGTAACACCAAAAAATTTTGACGGTGCGGCGGCGTTGCTCATCGTTTTTCTTTGCCGTCATTGCCCGTATGTCGTCCATGTTCGCGGCGAGTTGGCAAAAATTGCAGAAGAATACCGATCCCGTGGATTGGCTGTCGCAGGAATTAGTTCCAACGATGCGAAGAGCTACCCCGATGATGCCCCAGAAAAGTTGGCGGAAATGGTCAAGGATTGCAAACTGCCGTTTCCCGTCCTTTACGACAAAACCCAAGAAACCGCGAGAAACTTTTGCGCTGCCTGCACGCCCGATTTCTTTCTTTTCGATGGAGAGCGGAAGTTGTTTTATCGGGGAAGATTGGATGAAAGCACTCCAGGAAATGGCAAACCATTAACAGGGAAAGACTTGCGAGAAGCGATCGAATTACTCCTCGCGGGCGAGGCAGCCCCCTTGACGCAGAATCCTTCGCTTGGATGCAGCATCAAGTGGTTTTGACCTGTCATCGCAAGATTGAAACCATTTGGAGGGAAAAGGAAATCGACTTTCAAAGGAAAGGCTGGGGAAACTTGGGCCGTCCAAAGCAGCAATGAATTTCCGCACTTTCGGGCACTACAAGCGAGCAAAAATAGAATTCAGGAAATAGAGCTTGCAGTCACAATTACCAGCCTGACCCCTTTCTTGAGAATTGCTGAATAAAAGCTGGGGAAAAGTTTTACCAGAATCGTTCTTGCTCCCGTTCTTGGAGATGGTATATTTGACGAATGCACCCCGTGATCAACTGCGAGGAATTCATCGGCAAGACCGTCGGGAAAAGAAAACTTCCGAAGGATTCGTTTGACTTTATTGATCCACTGCAACGAAACCTCGCACCAATTTGCGTCAGAAGAGGGGTTTATCGTTTCTGTACTCAAGAGGAGGCCGACCGATGGCTAATGAAGAAATTGATCTCGAAAGCGGCGAACTAATCTCGCGGGCTCCCGAAAAGGAAGACTTTTTGCAGTTGTGCCGAGAGTTAAACTTGCGTGGTTGCCGCTATTCTGTTGTTGGGGGATTTGCCATCATCCACCTCGGGCTGTTGAGAGCCACAGGCGACATCGATCTTCTCATTGATTCCTCTCTCGAAAACGAAGCCAAAGTCTTCGATGCGCTCGCCACGCTTCCCGACGGTTGCGTGCGGGAACTCGAACCCGGCGAGGTGGCCAAATATACCGTTGTTCGCGTGGCCGATGAAATCATCGTGGACTTGATGGGCAGCGCCTCCGGCATAACCTATGAAGAAGCCTTGCCGGGTGTAGTCCTCCGCGAAATCGGCGGGGTCGATATCCCTTTCGCCGGGGCAGAATTGCTATACCGGATGAAAAAACGAGCTGGGCGCGAGAAAGACCGAGGGGACATTTATTTTCTCGAACAACTCTTCGCGGCACGGGGGATAACCCCGCCCAAACCCTAACCCTTCATGGAGGGGCTCCTTCCTCGCGATAGGGAAATGGGGTCAGTCATCCACCACCTTCACGCAGACAGTGTGCTTCTCGGCTTTGTCGTAAGCGTGTCCAGCATCGCTCATTCAATTCGTATGCCGTAAGCCATGGAAGAAAATATTTCAAAAATGACAGTTCTGTCAATAGTCGCAATTACCAGTTTTGCCCTCCTTCCTGAGTCTTCCCCGTGCGGCGGGGGGGCCCGAAAGTCAGAATTTATTGAAGCTCATCGCTTCGGCGGCAGGTTCGTAAA
>DYNR01000100.1 GCA_020720945.1 Chthoniobacter flavus
CACAAAATCAGGCTTCCACCCCTTTGCCTGCCGAGAAAAAACGGAACTTTCTGCCCATGGATTCTGGGTGCACAAGCATTTGGAATGCCCGCAATTTTTTTTGTTCGGACGGCGAAAGTTTTTTTCCGTCTAGCGAACGCAACCAACCGGCTCCGGCTTTAACCAGAAAATGGTGTTGGTCAACGAGTTGCGTCCACGCAAAACCGGCGGACTCCGCCCCTTCTTTCAAAGCGCTGAAATCAACATGCGCGCTGATGTCTTTTTCTCCGATGTTTTCGAGCGGGTTTTCGTCGCGTCGGTGTTTTTGGTAGCAAAGCAAGGTTCCCGTGTGCCGCTCGGGCGAATAATATTCTTCTCGCAAAAAACCGTAATCGCAGGCGATGAGCACCCCTTTTTTCATACGGGATGCCACCTCCCGGAGCCAGTGCTTTGCCGCCGGGCGAATTTCTGTATCGTATGGTTCTCGGGCGGGAACTGGCAAAACGGAAGCTTCTTTTTCTAATTCGGGAGACAGCGGGCGCAAGCGAAACTCCCAACCTTTTTCGGCGTTCCAGCGAACGGCGCGTTCTTGCCATCGCCCTCCGCTAAAACGCAAAAGGACAAATGGGAGCGCATCCACTAATTCATTCGAGAAATGGACACCGCAAAATGGCTCCAGAGCATCTGGCGATTCAACCCACGAAACTTTCCCTGAAAAAAAGGAGAGCCGCTCTTTTTGCCTTTTTTGCGAAGAGGGAGAGGGTTCAATGATAACGGGTTGCAAAGATTCCGCGAAGCGGGGTTCGGATGCGGCGGCGGACAGGACATCGGCCATCAACGCCCCGTCGTTTGCGCCTTGTTCGATGAGGTGAAAAACTGGCGGGCAGTCCAGCGAAACCCAGATTTTTTGAAAATGCTGGCAGAGGATTTCCCCGAAAATCGCCCCGACGCTTACGCTGGTAAAAAAATCTCCTTTCCACCCCACTGCCCCGTGCCCCGAGTGGTAGTAGCCCACTTCGGGATGGTGCAAAACCAACTGCAAAAATTCATCGAAGCCGATGTCCCCTCGCTCCTCCCATCGGGCGAGCAAAAGGGATTGCACCGCCTTTTCAGGTTTCATCGAAAAAGTGGATGCGCCGCTTTACGGGCGCATCTCCTTCAAATCGGATTTCCAAGAATCGATGGCAGGCGAGTATGCGCTTTTCCATTGGCTGATCGGGGCTTCCAAGCGCGCCGACCAATTTTGCCCGCAAGTCGTTCCAGGGACATTGAAGCGGTCGTTCGTTCCCAGCAAGTCGTTGATGTTCACCGCAGCCAGCCATGAATTGCTTTTCCACAATCCTCGCAGCAGCAAGCCTTGAACTTCGGGAGAGTATTCTCGCGGCGTAGGATCTTCCCCTCCTGCAAAGCGGACGAGTTTGCGCAGTTCTTCGTGGGCACCACCTGCGACATAGCCGTCCCCGCTACGAGTTTTTTCGACGATTTCCTCCCAAATGACGCTGAGTGGCGGGTGGTCGTGCGTGGCGTAAGTGGTGATCGACAAGCGCGGGTATTGCTCGCTTGGAGTCAGTTGCCCGTCGCCTTCGTGTTCCCATTGGGGGATTTTGAATCCCGGCAACCCGAGTTTTGCAAGCGAAGGGCGAACATAGGGGGGCACCTCGCCGAGGTCTTCAGCGATCAGGCCGTGCGCCCCGGTTTCTTCCGCCAAAATACCGAGCAAAGTTTCGCCGCATTTGCAGTTTGCCGCGCGGTTTTCTTCGGTGTCGTCTTCGTGCGGGACGAAGCCAGGCAATTTCCCACCAGTTTTTTCGGCGGCTTGTTCCCGAGAAATTTCGGCGAATTCCCAGTTCCTTTCCGGGCGCCAAGGGAAACTGTAAATCCGGTAAAAACCCAAGGCGTGGTCAACCCGCAAAAGATGGAAAAAGCTTTTCAGAGAACGCAGGCGCCGGCGCCACCACGCGAAGTTGCTGTGGGACATCTCTTGCCAGTTGTAAAGCGGGAATCCCCAGTTTTGCCCCCACCGCATCGTGAAGGGATCCCCTTGAAAAACCTTTTCTGCGGGAGCGCCGCACGAGCGTTCCAGATCGAAAATTTTTGGTGATTCCCAGACATCGACGCTGTAGATGCTGACACCGACCGGGACATCTCCGATCAGGGAAACCCCTTTTTTTTCAGCGTAAGCTTTCGCCTTTTTCCATTGCGTGTATGCGATCCACTGGATGAAAGACCAGAAGGTTTCCCGGCTTTCCAAGTGTTTTAATTCGTTGTCGGGCAAGGACTTTTTCCAAGCCAATGCGCTTTTCAAAGTGCGGTGCTCCTCCTGCCATTCCGTGATCACCTCTTTGCCGCCGTTCCATTCCGTCAACGCTTGGTGCAATGCGTAAGGGGCGAGCCAGCCTTTTTCTGTTTTGCAAAAACTGGCGAACTCCGCATGCCGGTAGGTCTTGCTTTTGAAAGAAGAAAAGCGTTGGAACGCCAGCTCGAAAAGAGCTTTTTTCTTGGCTACGACTCCCTGGTAATCTACGGGGCCGGCGGGCGTTGCGGGAAATTTTTCCAGCTCTTTTTTGCTGACCTGTTGGGTGAGTTCGGGAAAATCCTCTGGTCGGCAGGAAATGGTCAGAGGTTCCAAAGCCATCGAGCTGATCAAATTGTAAGGGCTGTGGTCGTTGCCAGTCTGGTTGATCGGCAACATTTGAACGAAGCGCAAGCCCTGCGCGCTTGCCCAATCCACCAACTCGCGCAAGGTGCCAACATCGCCGATTCCCAAATCGGATTTTCCGCGAAGGGCGAAGAGTGGAGCGAGTGTCCCGGCGATCTTTTTTTTGGGGTCGAGGAGTTTTTTCATTTTTTTTCTTTTTTTTGTTTTTTGGTCGGTGCCTTCTCCCGATTGTCTCCGGTATCCTCTCCGGACTCTTGCATCGGCGCGTAAGAGGCTGGTATGACAAATTCGCTTTCTTCAATCTCGCGCTCTTTGAGGGAAAGGAGCGTCCACTGGATATTTCCGTCTTTCGATGCGATGACGATGCGCATGGGAATTGCCGTTGCACCGATCGCGTTGCGCAAGGCTGCCCACAGGGGATCGTCTCCGGCTTGCGTATCCATCAAAAGAGTCCGGGCCTCCGGGGAGACTCTCGCATCTTCCGTGACCCAAATGCTCGTGCCGCTTCCTGTTTCTAAGAACTCTTCGCACGAATACCCGGAAACCGTGGATTTTTTGCTAGTCCGTTCGATGGTTCCCGTTTTTTGCCCGCTTCCGTTTTCTTCTTTCTTTGTGATGGCGAAGGACTTCTGGGGATGGACCAGCACTGTCACTTCGCCGTTTGCAGAGTTGACGATCGTGGAAGTGTCGCCCATGTCGCTCCGGACTTTTGTCCCTTGGATCACCGTTTTGACGGGAATCTTGATGGCTTGAGGAGATTCCAAAACCACTTCGGCTTCCATCTCGATGCCCGTGGCAAAGGAGGGCGAACCCCATGCAGTTGCCAAAATCGCCAACGCGCAAACAAAGTATTTTTTCATAAGGGAACGCACGGGATTTTTTAGCGGGAAATGTCGGACTGGTTGAGCAGGATAAAATCCGCTTTCCGCAAGACGCTTTTGGCGCAATCAAAATCGTCCACCCGCACGGCGAGGACGGCTTTTCCTCTCGGGCGAATCATCAGCGGGTAAGCGAAAGAGATGTTGACTTCCGCCATCAGCAAGCACGCGAGCACTTTGCCTAAATCTTCGGCACCCTCCGCCATCTCGACCAAGAGGACGAGGCATTCGCTGCTTGGCACCAGGTGCATTTCAAAAAGTAGGCTCACTTTTTCGGGGTCGCTGACGATGAAGCGGGCGATGGAACATTCCGAGGAATCGACGACGGAGAGGGCTAAAACAACGATGCTGTTTTCTTGCAGCAGTTTGACGATCTCTAGCAGGGCGCCGACTTTGTTGTTGAGAAAAACGGAAAATTGGCGGACTTCGGAGCCTTTGAGTTTTTCCGTGGTTTTGAGAGTTTGTGGCATGGGTGTTTTTCTGGAAAAGAGGGGAGGTTTTTTACTTGTAGGAATAGACGAGGCAAAACGGGGAGGGGTGTTCTCCTTCTGCGGAAACGGAAACGAAATGTGTGCCGCTCGTTTTCGGGACGCACCCGGCGGCAGCCACTCCGTCCCCCGCGAAAATTTGCTGGCTTACCGGTTCTCCAGCAGCATCGAAGATTTCGATTTTTAGAGGAGTCCCAGGATACGCAGAGGCTCCAGAAAACCAGTATTCGTTATTTGCAAATAGGTGCACGGAAAGGAGTTTTGCCGTGTTTGGGCTTAGTGGGAAAAACCAGAATCCGTCCCGCAATTTGTAGCCGTCGTTGGAAAACGCACCCGCCAAATCTAACGCCCGTTGGCGGGCTAAAATCCCGTCGTCCTTGGCGGGTTTTTCTAGTTTGAGGGGGGGAGGTTCGGCTTGTTGTTCTTGTTTTTTTTCTTCTGGTGCAGCGTCGCCCGTGGATGCTCCGAGTGCGCAAAACGGCAAGCAATAAGCGGATAGGGCAAATGCTGTGGCAAAAGCCGCAAGCGGGCGGCGAAAAATTGAAGGTCTCATTCTTTTTTTTCGGTGGTTGGTTCCGCTGTCGTGGGCATTGCGGTTTCCGGGGCTTTGGTGCCCGTGATCCGATCCACGGCTTCAGAAGAAATTTTCCGGATTTTTTCGACTTGGGCAAACGAGAGAACGCCCCCTTCTCCAGGAACCATTTCTTCCTCCATTTGCCTGATCGATGCCCAGATTTTGCCGGTCATCTCGCTTCCTTTCATTCGCTCGGGTAAGGAATCCAGCCTTTGTAAAAACTTTTTCGCGACTAGCGATTGTTCCAGCAACGCCGCGGAAGTTTGCGTGTAATTGATTTCTACAAGCGTCGAAGTCGCCTGCATTGCACGCAACCAAATCCCCATCGAAACCAAGAACACCAAGTCATCGTCCTTTTGGTCAACCAGGCTGATTTTGATTTCGTTGCGCGTCGCCTCGATTTCTTCTTGGAGCGAGTTCCACTCGTTGTTTTCCGCAAAATCCGTCAGGCTTCCCCGCCGTCCCGCAACATTGTCTCCCGCGTTGAGTTTGCGCGCCATTTCGATCAGGTCGCGCACGATGTTCTTCATTTCTTGCGTGTTCTGGTTTTCGACCGCGATATAAGCGTCTGCGATCAGCACCCCCAAGCACAACGCGATTTGCGCGCGGTCGGTCGTTCCCATCGGGACTGCCGCCCGGGGCACTGCCGCCCAGTTTGGGCGTTCCGTTTTGGTCAACGCCGCAAAAAATTCTCCGGCCGAGGGGATGGATAAACTCTCGATCCGGTCTGCACGGGTGCGCTGCTCTTCGGTTAAAGTTCCCGCATTTCCTGGCGTTATCGCCGCGGATGCGAAATATGCGAGGGCGCACAGCACGGCGGAAAAAGTTGGTTGCAAACAGCGCATCCTCTTCACGGCAAAGGGGAAAGGTAATCCAAAATCGAACCGAGTTTCTCGCGCATTTGCGGGCGCGGAACGATCAGGTCGATCAGCCCGTGTTTCTCTAAAAACTCCGCAGTTTGAAAACCTGCCGGCAAATCTTGGTGCGTGGTTTCTTTGACCACCCGTGGTCCAGCAAACCCGATCATTGCTCCCGGTTCCGCCACGATGATGTCGCCGAGAGACGCGTAACTGGCCATCACTCCAGCCATCGTCGGGTTTGTCAAAATAGAAAGGAATGGCAATTTGGCGGCGGAATGTCTCGCCAACGCGCCGCTGGTTTTTGCCATTTGCATCAAACTCAACATGCTCTCATACATCCGCGCCCCGCCGGACGCAGAAAAAATCAGCACGGGCATTTTTCTCTCCGTCGAAAGCTCGATGACCCTCGTGATTTTTTCTCCGACGACCGATCCGAGCGATGCCGCTAAAAACTGGAAGTCCATCACGGCCAACCCGATATCATGCCCTTTGAGTTTTGCGTGGCCGGTGAGCACCGCATCTTTTAGCCCCGTTTTGCTGCGGTAAGTCCTCAGCCTTTCTTCATACGAGGCGACCCCTTGGAATTTCAGCGGATCCACCGAAACCATCCCTGCGTCCGTTTCGGAGAAGGTTCCTTCGTCCACGAGTTGTTCAACCCTGGCTTTTGCGCCGATCGTAAAATGGTAAGAGCATTTCGGGCAAACCTGCTGGTTTTCTTCCAGTGCGATGTTGTGGATCATCTCTCCGCATCCCGTGCATTTTACCCATAAACCTTCGGGCATTTCCCGCCGCCGCGAGCTTAGAACACTGAGAACTGGTTTCTTGAAAATGGCCATAATGTGTTTGTTTCCTGATGGAGATTTTTTGTTCCCTTTTCGTTTTCGTATTTCATGCCCGAGCGGCTGTTATCGCCCAAACTGCCCCGGCACCACTATCAAGCAATGTTCGGGCGCATTCGTCAAGCGTGGAACCTGTGGTAAAAACATCATCGACGAGCAGGAATTTTTTTTCTTGTAGCTCCGCTCCCGCCCGCACGCGGAACGCGACCCGCAAGTTTTGCATCCTTTCCTTCCGGTCAAAATGGGTTTGCGTTTCCGTGTAGCGCACTCTTTCCAAAACGGGAAGGACGGGTTTCTTCCATTTTTTCGCAAGAGCCTCCGCGAGTAAAAGGGACTGGTTGTAGCCCCGCTCCTTTTCTCTTTTTTTATGCAGAGGCACCGGCACGAGTCCTTCGATTTCTTCGAGCTTGATTCGATGGTCGGAAGAGAGTTCCGCCATCCATAGCGCAAACGGTTCTGCCAGCCAGCGTTGCTTGCCGTATTTGAAACGGTGGATCATGTCTCGCACGGTTCCCCTAGCTTCTACGGGTGCCAGAGAAGCGACGAAGTGAAACTGCCTGTCGCGACAACTTTGGCAAACGAAGGCTTCGGAAAAATTTATGGGAAATGGCCGCGAACAAACTTCGCATTGCCTGCCTGTTATCCGCGGGATCGTCTCCTCGCAATTCGCGCACACCCGCCCGGTTTCGGGCTCCCCTGCCACCCCTCCGCATACCGGGCATCGGTGGGGCCAAAGCAACCCTAAAGCAACCTCCACCCAACCGCGCACGCTGTTCACCGCTTGCGCAACCATAAAAAAATCCCGCCCCACAAAAACAGCAACGCCCCCAGCGGCAACAGGCCTGTCGGCACGGCGCCGCTGACGACGCTTTCGCCGATCCAAGGCAACAGTGCGTCTTTTGGCACGGCCCGATATTTTGCCACGCCGTTCAACCCCTGCTGGGCGATGATCCATCCGGCGTGCAACCCGATTGCCAGCCAAAGCGAGCGAGTTTGCACCACCGTCCACGCCAAAAACAACCCGACGAAAAACAGCGTCGCTGCCGCATACGCAGAAACAGGAAACGGCGGCAAACCGGAAAAAAGCAAAACGAATTGCTCCCATCCGCTAGCCCAGGTCACAGGGTCTCCCAAGTCCGTTTTGGATGGCTTCACGAAATGGAGGAGAGCAAACAGGGCGGCACTAAAAATCCCGCCGGACACCGTTCCGAACGCCCGCGACACCAATCCTAAAATTACCCCGCGAAACACGATTTCTTCCAGCGGGGCGACCACCGCCGCCGTCGCCAAAATCTGGAAAACTTTCGACCACTCCCACGAGTCCCGCAACCCGTAAACCCCAGAAAAAACATACCCGCAACCCAAAAGTGACAAGCACGCGAATGCGGCCGAAAACCCAATACATAACTCCTTGCCCCACTGTTCGTTACGCTGGATTCCAAAATCTTCTATCCGGCGGATTCGCAACCAAAAAACCAAAGGAACCAACAAGGTTAGAGCCGCCACTTGCAGCGTCCGTGTAAAATATCGGTGAAAAGGAAACCCCGAAAGCATCTGCAGCCACCCTTCCCCGATCAGCCATTGGCAAATCCAGTATGCAACGGGCGAAACCACGATTCCCACCGCGCACACGCTCGCCAGATACAGAAAAATTTTCGTTAAAGGATTCACTTTTTCTCTCGGGATTCTCCCAACCTTTCCCTGCATCATCAATTTAAAAAGTTCTTCTTGTCGGCGGTGCCTAACCGAAAAAATGGCGGGTGGGAGGTTTCATTGCAACTTGTTGAAAGCAAGTAGTTACTGGTGGCGGGACTCGAACCCGCACGGGCTTGCGCCCAACGGATTTTAAGTCCGTTGCGTCTGCCATTTCGCCACACCAGCTTTCGCGTCAACCACGAAAAACCTCCACCACTCTACCACTGTAAGCCTGTTTGCCAAGCTTTATGCTACGCCTGAATCTGTGAGATAAATGCAAAGAAGCTCTGCAAGGCATTGGAGCGAAAAGGTTTGGAAAA